>PAYS01000023.1 GCA_002715265.1 Candidatus Pelagibacterales bacterium | reverse complement strand
TTTTGATGATAAAGAGGTAGAGGATATGAAAAGTTTGCCAAGGATAGTTGCGGAAACTGAGATAGATAAACCTGTTAATGTAAAGGTTTGGAGAAATGGCCAACTAATGAACTTGCAAGTAATTGTTGGAGAAATGAAAGAAGAGGTTCAGGTTTCGGAAAGCAAAGTAAACAATAATAGTGAACCTGTAGAAGTAACAGAACTAGGTTTGCTTGTTTCAAGCATAACTGTAGAAGTAAAAGAAAAATTTAATATACCAAATAATGTGCAAGGAGTAATTGTTTTAAATGTAGAAACTAATTCAGATGCTTCTAAAAAAGGAATTCTTCCCGGTGATATAATTAGTGAGGTTTCACAAAATCAAATATTTAGCCCTTTAGATTTACAAAATAGATTACAAGAAGAAATTAAAGCATCTAGAGATTTTGCTTTGCTATTAATAAATAGAAAAGGGAATTTATCTTATATAGCTGTAAAGATAAATAAAAATTAATTTATTATTATTATTGGTTTTGTTAATCTTTCATCATGAAGAGCAATAAACCAATAGTTATTATAGCTGGACCAACTGCATCTGGAAAATCTTCCTTTGCAATTGAACTTGCAAAATTACTAAATGGAACAATTATAAATTTTGACAGCATGCAGGTCTACAGTGACCTAAGTATTTTGACTGCTAGGCCTAACGAAAATGATTTATCATTAGTCCCTCATAAGTTATATGGATTTATTTCTGGAAGCGTCCGATGTACTTCAATATTTTGGAGGAATCAAGCTGTCAAAGAAATTAAAAAGGTATTTTCAATTGATAGAGTTCCTATATTGGTAGGAGGCACTGGCCTATATATCAAAACGTTAATAGATGGTATAACTGATATTCCAGCATCTCTTACAAAATATACAAATAAAGCTGAAAATTTATATAAAGAAATAGGTAATAAAAATTTTCATAATCTTGTAAAAAAAATAGATCCTATAATAGCAGAAAAGATAGAAATAAATGATTATCAAAGATTGATCAGAGCTTATACAGTATGGATACAAACTAAAAAAACATTATCGGAATGGCAAAAAAATGACTCTATGTCTAAGAAAATATATAATAATTTTTTAAAAATTAAATTAGTACCCGAAAGAAAATATTTAAGAGAAAATATAAAAAATAGATTTATTGAAATGATAGATGCTGGTGTAATTGATGAAGTAAAGAGTATTTCAAAGTATGATATGTCTTTGCCAATTATGAAAGCCCATGGACTAAGGGAAATTTTAGAATATATTGAAGGCAAAAAACAACTTAATACCGTAGTTGAGGAAGCTACAAACCAAATAAATCAGTACGCAAAAAGACAAGATACTTGGTTCAGAAATAAATATAATAGCCAATATGACATTGTAGACGTTCAAAAAGATATAAGTGATAATTGTAGTAATATCTTGAGTTTATATCATGATATGTATAAATAAAATATTATATATATTTGAGTTTTATATTTAGATGCGTTACAAGTTCGAGCTTGTTTTTAATAAAGGTAAATTATGAAAAATAATGGTGCAGAAATAATTATTAAAACATTAGTAGATTTAGATGTTGAAATAATATTTGGTTATCCGGGAGGAGCAGTATTGCCTATTTATGATTCTATATTTAAGCAAAATAGAATTAGGCATGTTTTGGTTAGGCATGAACAAGCTGCTGTCCATATGGCAGAGGGATATTCTAGATCCACTGGTAAGGTAGGAGTTGTGCTAGTTACTTCTGGTCCAGGAGCTACNAATGCNGTNACTGGATTGACTGATGCNTTTATGGATAGTATCCCNATACTTTGTTTGACTGGACAGGTTCCTACGCACCTAATTGGTACGGATGCATTTCAAGAAGCGGATACAATTGGAATTACGGCTTCATGTACTAAACATAATTATTTAGTAAAAGATATATCAAAATTAGAAGATACTTTGCATGAAGCATATTATATAGCTAAATCAGGTAGGCCTGGACCTGTGGTTGTTGATTTGCCTAAGGATGTACAAAATAGCATATATACATATAATAAAAGAAATAACAAAAAGACAATTTCATATATCGCTCCTAAAAAGCCTAAAAATGAAGATATTATTAAAGCCGTAGATTTAATTTTAAAAGCTAAAAAACCAGTTATATATGGTGGTGGTGGTTTGATTAANTCTGGAAATAAAGCAGCTAATCATCTTAAAAAGATAGTNAATGATTTAAATATTCCTACGACATTNACTTTAATGGGTNTGGGAGCAATTCCAGCCGATAATAAAAATTTTTTGGGAATGCTNGGTATGCACGGAACTTATGAAGCAAACATGGTTATGCATGAGTGTGATTTAATGCTATGTGTTGGNGCAAGNTTTGATGATAGAATAACAGGTAATTTAAAATATTTTTCTCCGAATTCAAAAAAAATTCATATTGATATTGATCCTTCTTCTATTAACAAAAACGTAAAGGTAGATTTATCTTTAATTGGTGACTGCAAAATTACTTTAAATGCAATATTAAAAGAATTAAAAAATAGAAAAAGTANTATTGCTAAATTCAATTTAGCAAAGTGGTGGTCTAAAATTGAAAAATGGAAATCAAAAAATAGCTTATCTTTTAAAAAGTCTATAGATTCTATTAAGCCACAACATGCCTTAACTGAATTAAATGAGGCAATAAAAAATAAAGATGCTTACATAACGACCGAAGTTGGTCAACATCAAATGTGGGCAGCTCAATATATAGACTTTTTCAAACCTAATAGATGGATGACATCAGGAGGCTTAGGTACTATGGGTTATGGNTTTCCTGCNGCAATTGGGGTGCAAGTTGCAGATCCTAAAAGAACAGTTATATGTATAGCAGGAGAGGCTTCATTTTTGATGAATATGCAAGAATTATCTTCACTAAAACAATTAAATATTCCAGTAAAAATATTTATTTTAAATAATGAATATATGGGTATGGTTAGGCAATGGCAGGAATTCTTTCATGGAGGAAGATATGCTGAGTCGTATACAGATTCATTGCCAGATTTTGTAAATTTAGCAAATTCTTTTGGAATAAAAGGCATGAGAATAACAGAGCCCGAAAAATTAAAGAGTGGTATTAAAGAAATGCTCAATCATAAAGGACCTGTTTTAGTAGATGTATGTGTAGATAAAATGGAAAATGTATTTCCTATGATTCCAGCAGGAGCTGCACATAATGAAATGAAATTGAGCGATGATGATGATAAAGAAACTCAAACTTCAGAAGGTTTAGCATTAATATAGTATACATTGTTGCAATAGATCCTTATATTAGGATTCAACATGGAGAAACAAAAAAATTATCATCATGGAGGCCTAAAAGATAAATTAATAAGTAATTTATTATTAGCCATCGAAAACAATACTCTTGAAAGTTTTTCTATTAGAGAATTTTCAAGATCTATTGGTGTTTCACCTGCAGCTCCATATAATCATTTTAAGGATAAAGAAGATTTAATTTATAATGCTTTATTATATTCAAGAAAAGATTTTTTAGATTATCTGGTTTCTGAGAAGGATGTGGAGGAAAATGAGACCNCAGAATTAATATCTTTAGGAAAAAAATATTTATTTTTTGCTTATAAAAACCCTANAATATTTGATTTTATTTTTTCTAATAAGACTACTTTGAANNTTAATAACAATTTTTATAAAGACATAAATGATGTATTTATGTCNGTAATACAAAATAATATAGATACTGAAAACTTTAGAACAAGGGTATCTATAGATACTTCTGTAAAAGCAGCATGGTCAATGGTTCATGGTATTGCTTGTTTAATTGCAAATAGGTCAATAGATATAGATGAAATTAATGGATATATTGAAGGAAAATTATTTGACGAATTATCNGCTATTTGGGCTGTTGGAGTGTCTAAACCACCTAAATTAAGATGATATTTAAAATTTTAATTTTAATTAATTTTACTTTATACTTAATAATATGTACAAAAGTTTACTAAAATATAATGAAAGGTAGTTATNTTGGAAGAAACTAGTACTCATACATTTTCAGTAATAGTAGAAAATAAGTCAGGTGTATTAGGTAGAGTGGTCGGGATGTTTGCTGCTCGAGGATACAACATTGAAAGTTTAACTGTGGCAGAGGTTGATGAAGATCAGAGTTTATCAAGAATTACAGTTATGGTTACTGGAACATTAATGGTTATAGCACAAATTAAGGCGCAATTGGAAAGAATAGTTCCTGTAAAAAAAGTTGTTGATTTGAATAATGAGGGGCCATATGTAAACAGGGAATTAGTATTAGTAAAAGTTAGAGCTAGAGGGGAAAGACGAGTAGAGTCATTAAGAGTAGCAGATATATTTAGAGCTAGAGTTATAGATAGTTCTAATCAATCTTTTGTATTTGAATTGACAGGTTCGGCAGAAAAGATAGACGCTTTTATAAAACTAATGAAGCCTTTAGGCTTAGTAGAAGTTTCAAGAACTGGTGCTGTAGCAATTTTAAGAGGTGAAAAACCTTTATATAAAAATTAATTTAGAATGGGAGTATATAAATGAGAGTTTATTATGATAGAGACTGTGATGTAAATTTAATAAAATCGAAGAATGTGGTNGTTATAGGTTATGGNAGTCAGGGACATGCACACGCTGCNAATATGAAAGATAGTGGCGTAAAAAATGTTAGAATTGCCTTAAAGGAAGGATCAACTTCCATACAAAAAGCTGAAGCTGCCGGATACAAAGTTATGACGGTTAGTGAAGCAGCTAATTGGGCCGATGTAATGATGATGGCAACTCCAGATGAACTGCAGTCTCAGATTTGGGAAGAACATTTAAAAGATAATATGAAAACTGGAGCGGCTTTAGGTTTTGCTCATGGTTTAAATATTCACTTTGGTTTAATAGATCCNAGGNAAGANATAGATATATTNATGNTGGCTCCAAAAGGACCGGGACATACNGTTAGATCAGAATATTTAAGAGGTGGTGGTGTTCCNTCTTTAGTTGCAGTTTCACAAAATTCTACTGGAAATGCTCTGGACATTGGTTTGTCATATGGCTGTGCAGTTGGAGGTGGAAGAGCTGGTATAATTGAAACTACATTTAAAGAAGAATGTGAAACCGATTTATTTGGCGAACAAGTAGTTTTATGTGGAGGAATATCTGAATTAATTACGGCAGGTTTTGAAACATTAGTCGATGCAGGATATGCTCCAGAAATGGCTTATTTTGAGTGTTTGCATGAAGTAAAGTTAATAGTTGATTTAATGTATGAAGGAGGGTTAGCAAATATGAGGTATTCTATTTCTAATACTGCAGAATATGGAGATTATGTTACTGGCAAAAGAATAATAAATGAGGAAACACGAAAAGAAATGAAACGTGTGTTAGATGATATTCAGACTGGTAAATTTGCTAGAGACTGGATGTTAGAATGTAAGGTAAATCAGCCAAGTTTTAAGGCTCGAAGAAGAATTGCATCTACTCATAAAATAGAGGAAGTTGGAGAAAAATTAAGAGCTATGATGCCNTGGATNGCAGAGCAAAAANTAGTAGATAAAGATAAAAATTAANATNTTTTNTANATTNTAATNTATTTACTTNTTTTTATNTTCNATAAATTTATNAAAATATGCTTGAATCCTNTAGTTTCTAAGCGCATATTAGGGTANTTTATGATTAGGGTAAGTTTTNATGAATAGTAAAAGTGATAAAGTTTTAATTTTTGACACTACTTTAAGAGATGGTGAGCAATCTCCTGGTTGTTCAATGAATCTTGAAGAAAAGTTAAGAATTGCTGAGACATTACAAGCTTTAGGAGTAGATATCATTGAAGCTGGTTTTGCAATAGCTTCGAATGGTGATTTTGAATCTGTTAAGAAAATTTCTGAAACTTTAGATGGTCCTATTATATGCTCGCTTTCTAGAGCTGCACACAAAGATATTGATAGATCAGCTGAAGCATTAAGATTTGCGAAGAGAAAGCGTATTCATACTTTTTTATCAACCAGTCCGCTTCATATGAAATATAAATTACAATTGGAGCCAGAAGAAGTATTAGATTTAGTGGTAGATAGTGTTTCTTATGCTAGAAATAAAGTTGATGATGTTGAATGGAGTCCAGAGGATGGGTCCAGGACTGACCATGATTTTTTATGTAGATGCGTCGAAGCAGCCATAAAAGCTGGTGCAACTACTATAAATATTCCNGATACAGTTGGGTATGCAGTTCCCGAAGAGTTTTCTTCTNTAATAGCAATGTTANAAAATAGGGTTCCAAATATAGATAAGGCATTATTAAGCGTTCATTGTCATAATGATTTAGGTTTGGCTGTAGCTAACTCATTAGCAGCATTAAAGACAGGAGCAAGACAAATTGAATGTACTATTAATGGAATAGGGGAGAGAGCTGGTAATACATCATTAGAAGAAGTGGTTATGGCAATTAAAACTAGAAAAGACCTGCTTCCATTTTCAACTAATATCAATACTGAAGTTATAACTAGAGCATCTAGATTGCTTTCTGCAGTGACAGGGTTTTCAGTACAGCCAAATAAAGCAATTGTTGGTGCTAATGCTTTTGCCCATGAGTCAGGTATACATCAAGATGGNATGTTAAAGCATTCTGGTACATATGAAATAATGACGCCAGAATCTGTTGGATTAAATAAATCTACTTTAGTTATGGGAAAACACTCTGGAAGGCATGCATTTAAATCAAAATTAAGTGAACTTGGATACGAAGTATCTGATAATCAATTAAATGATGCGTTTCAAAGGTTTAAAGATTTAACTGATAAGAAAAAAGATGTATTTGATGAAGATATTATCGCTTTAATTGATGATGGTATATCGGATACAGGTGATTTTATTAAATTTGTATCTTTATCATTACAATGTGGATCTGATGGTCCACCAACAGCAAATTTAGTCTTAAATATTTTTAATAAAGATGAAGAAATAAAATCTTCTGGAGATGGGCCAGTGGATGCTATCTTTAAAGGAATTTCTTCATTAGTCAAAGGAGAATATAATTTACAATTATTTGCAGTAAAAGCTGTAACAGAAGGTACTGATGCACAGGCGGAGGTTACGGTTAGATTGCATGAGAATGGAAGGTCAGTTAATGGGCAAGCTGCAGATACAGATACTATGGTGGCAGCAGCAAGAGCCTATATTGGAGCATTAAACAAATTGATAGTCAAAAGAGAAAAAGTTTCATTAACTAATAAAGTAGTTAGTAAATAGATTAAGGAAAATAAATGATTTCTAAGTTAACGGGATTATGGTCAACAGATATGGCAATAGACCTAGGTACAGCAAATACACTGGTATATGTTAAGGGTCAGGGAATAGTATTAAATGAGCCATCAGTAGTTGCTATAGTTAATAAGGAAGGAAGAAGTAAAGTTTTATCTGTTGGAATAGAAGCTAAAGAAATGCTTGGAAGATCTCCCGGAAATATTGAAGTGATAAGACCTTTGAGAGATGGAGTAATTGCAGATTTTGAAGTTGCTGAAGAAATGATAAAGCATTTTATACAGAAGGTTCATAATAGGAGAGCGTTTGCAGCACCAATTATAGTTATTTGTGTACCATCTGGGTCCACAGGTGTAGAAAGAAGAGCTATTCATGAAAGTGCTGAAAGAGCTGGAGCAAGAAAAGTATTTCTTATAGAGGAGCCAATGGCTGCAGCAATAGGTGCAGGATTACCAGTTACAGAGCCAAGTGGCTCAATGATAGTAGATATTGGTGGAGGTACTACAGAGGTAGCAGTTTTATCATTGGGTGGCATAGTTTATGCAGAATCAGCTAGAGTTGGTGGAGATAAGATGGATGAAGCTATCATAGCTTACATGAGAAGAAACCATAATTTATTGATTGGTAGTATGACGGCGGAAAGATTAAAAAAGCATATAGGTTCAGCATATGCTCCAGAAGATGGAAATGGAGATGCATATACAGTTAAAGGAAGAGATTTAGTAAATGGAGTTCCAAAAGAATTAATTTTAAGTCAAAGAAATATTGCCGAAGCTTTATCTGAACCAATAGGAACTATTATTGAAGCCGTAAAAAGAGCACTAGAAAATACCGCTCCAGAGTTGGCTGCAGATATAGTTGATAGGGGTATTATGTTAACTGGTGGTGGGGCTCTATTATATGGAATGGATACAGTACTGAGAAAAGCAACTGGTTTGCCGGTCACTATTGCAGATGATGCATTATTAAGTGTAGCACTTGGAACTGGAAAGGTTTTAGACGAAATGAGGAAATTAAAATCTGTATTAAGGACTGCTTATTAACAAATTTTTAGGTGGAAAAGTATATGGCAAATCTTTCTAATTTTAAAAGAGTTAGAAGTTTAATTAAGGAAAGAACTTCTAGTAAAAAATTATTAACAGGCTTAGCTTTTTCATTTGCATTATTAATAATAATATCGTCATTAACTAATTTTCATTTTACTAATGTTATAAAACTAAAATTTTTAGATTATTCTAGCTATATATTAAAGTCATTTTATATGCCTTTAAATACATTTAAAAACTCAGGAGATAATATTAATAATATATTTTATGTTTATCGTAATAATAAAAATTTGATTATAGAAAATGAAAATTTGAAGAGTCAATTAATAGAACAAAAATTTATTAGAAAAGAAAATATAGAATTAAGAAATTTACTAAATGTAAAAAAAGAAAATAGTTATTCTTTTGTTACAGCTAAAATTTTATCTCAGAGTAATTTTTCTTTTTCACATTCTATGATCCTATCTGTAGGTCTTGATAATAATATTTCTATAAATAGTCCTGTTATTTATAAAAATCAATTGGTTGGATATATATCCGATGTGGGTAATAAATCTTCTAGAGTTAGATTAATTACAGATATTAATTCAAAAATACCTGTTCTAGTTTTAGATAAAAACATTAAGTTTATTATGTCTGGTGATAATAATAATTATTTAAAGTTTCTTAACTTTGGTAATATAAATTTGTTAGAAAATGGAGATGAAGTTTATACTTCTGGTGATGGAGGAATGTACCCTAAAGGATTAATGGTAGGTAAAGTTATTAAAAAAAGTAAAAATCAATTAGTTATAGAACCCAGTTTGACTATAGGGAAGCTTGATTATTTACAAATTATAGATTGGACTGCTTTGTCCAGAGGTATTGATATTAAAGTTGATAATACTAATTAAATAATAATATAAATTATGAATATAATCCATATTTTCATATCTAATTTTGTCTTATTAGTTCCACTTTTATTATCTGTAATTTTTACTATATTGTTTGTTTTACCATTTATTCCATATGAAATAGCATTTATAGCACCATTATTAGGAATTATGACAACTATATTTTGGATAGTTAATAAACCTGAATTAATGTCTTGGTCTTCAGTCCTTATAATAGGGTTAATTCACGATTTTTTATTAGGATTGACAGTGGGTCTATCCTGTATATCTTTAGTAATAGTAAGATACATCATAATTAAATTATTATATAAATATGATGGTGCTAGTATTTTGAATACTTTTCTTTATATTGCGCTTGGAGTATTTATATGGATTACATGTGTTACTTTATTAAGAACAGTCATTCAATATCAATTATTTAATTATTTAAATGTTTTTTTTCAATATTTTTTATCAGTAACTTTCTCTCCTATTATAATTTTAATTAACAAATATATAGTAAATAAGTTAAAACAATAAAATAATGTATAATGATAAAAAAATTAAAGACAAAGTTATTAGAAGAGTTGTTTTATTGGGAGGAGTTCAAACTGTTCTTTTTTCGTTAATCTTTGGAAGGCTATATAAACTTCAAATAGTAGATCATGAAAAATATAGAACCCAGTCAGATAAAAATAGAATAAGTTTTTTACTTCATGCACCAAACAGAGGAATTATTTCTGACTCTTCTGGAAATCTATTAGCTACTAATAAAGAAGTATATAGTTTATACCTTTATCCATATTTAATAGATGACATAGACAAGACCATATTTGATTTATCAAAAATTATTAATATGGGAGAAGAAGATAAAAAACATTTTTATGGTGTTTTAAAAAAACATATTAGAAAAGATAAACCAATATTATTAAAAAATTTTTTGTCTTGGCAAGAATTATCAACTCTTTCAGTAAATAAAAATAATATAAAAGGTTTAGAGATAAAATCAGGTTTTATAAGAGAATATAATGAAGGCATTCATTATGCGCATATAATAGGTTATACCTCAAAAGATAATATTAATAAAAACCCTGTCCCTGAAATGTTAATTGGTAAAATGGGAATTGAAAAATACTATGATAATTATTTGAAAGGTATTCCTGGTTCAGAAGAAATTGAGGTAAATGCTAATGGAAATCATGTTAGAAGATTGAGTATTAAAGAAAGCATTACTGGAAGTGATATTCAATTAACAATTAATTCAGATTTACAGAGATATGTTAGTAAACGTATAGATAATTATGTAGGTTCAATAGTCCTAATGGATGCCAATAATGGCAATATATTATCTTCTGTATCAAATCCGTCTTTTGATCCAAATGTATTTTCTAAACCATTAGGAAATAAGGATTGGAATAATTTATTAAATAATAAAGATTCCCCTCTAATTAATAGATCTTTTAAAGGTCTTTATCCTCCTGGTTCAACCTTTAAGCCAGTTATAGCTTTAGCAGCGTTAAAACATAATTTGATAAGAAATGATGAAAAAATATTCTGTAATGGAACTTATAAATTAGGAAATAGAAATTTTCATTGTTGGAAAAAGGGAGGACATGGAAACCTTAATATGGAAAGCGCTATTTCTGAGTCCTGTGATGTATTTTTTTATGAACTAGCATTAAGGCTAGGAATTGAAAAAATTTCAAATATGGCAAAAGAATTAGGGTTTGGTAATTTTTATAATGAATATTTTGGTAAATCTAATGGAATAATACCTGATAAAAAGTGGAAGAAAAGTAAATTTAATGAAAGCTGGCAAAAAGGAGAAACACTCAATGTTGGTATAGGTCAAGGCTTTTTATTAGTAACACCTTTAGAATTGGCTGTAATGACATCAAATATTGCTAATATGGGAAAAATGATAACACCAAATATCATTAAGTCAGTTAATGGGCAAGATATTAATAATGAAATGATTACAAGTGAAAATGGTAAGTTAATAAGTTCTCATTTAGCAGTTGTTAAGCAAGGGATGTTCAAAGTAATGAATAACCCAAAAGGGACTGCTTGGAAAAGTAGAATAGATGATAATGAATATTTGATGGCAGGTAAAACAGGCACATCTCAAGTTAGAATTATAAGTAGTGAAGAAAGGGAAAAAGGGATAATTAAAAATGAAGACTTGCCAAAAGAAAAAAGAGATCATGCTTTATTTATTGGTTTTGCTCCATATAATAAACCACGGTTTGTCACAGTTGTAATTTTAGAAAATGCTGGTGGAGGATCTAAATATGCTGCGCCAGTTGGAAAGGACGTATTGTTAGCGGCAAGAAAATATATTTTAGGTAAAGACTTATTTGAGGATAAAAAAGGCTAAGCTATATGATATCTGAAAATATCTTAAATTTAATTACTTTATTTTTCAAAAAGTTGATTTCTGTAAATTATTTTATATTAATTATAATATCTATAATTTTTTGTTTTGGAGTATTGCTTTTATATTCAGCTGCGGGAGGGCAAATGGATCCTTGGGCTTATAAACAATCAATTAGGTACATATTTGCAATTATATTATTTATATTTGTATCAGTTATAAATATTAGATTTTGGATAGGTTCTGCATATTATATATATTTTTTCTCTCTAATTTTAATAATAATGGTTGCAATATTTGGTAATATTGGAATGGGTGCACAACGCTGGCTAAGCTTAGGTTTTATTAATTTGCAACCAAGTGAATTAATGAAGTTTTCTTTAATATTAGTTTTAGCAAGATATTTTCATGCAGAAAAAGAATATACTGTATGGGGTAATATAAAAATATTTTTAATACCTATGATTTTAATCTTTTTACCTAGTTATTTAGTTTTTTTGCAACCTGACTTAGGTAGTTCTATTTTATTATTAATATCAAGCTTAACAGTACTTTTTATAATTGGTCTTTCTTTATGGTTTTTTGTTTCAAGTGCAGTTATTTGTTCTATAGCAGCTCCTTTTATTTGGATGTTTTTACTTTATGATTATCAAAAAAATAGAATTTTAACATTTTTAGACCCTTATAACGATCCACTAGGTTCAGGTTACCACATAATACAGTCAAAAATTGCATTAGGATCTGGAGGGTTATTTGGAAAAGGCTTTTTAGAAGGTACCCAAAGTCATCTTAATTTTTTACCTGAAATGCAAACTGATTTTATTTTTACTTTATTAGCAGAAGAGTTTGGGTTAATTGGAACTTTTGTAATGCTATCATTATTTATAATATTAATATTTTATTGCTTAATAATAGGTATTTTATCAAAAAGTAGATTTGGATGTTTTGTTGCTATAGGAGTATCTATTAATATATTTTATTACGTTTTTGTAAATACAGCTATGGTTTGCGGTCTTATACCTGTAGTAGGAGTGCCATTGCCATTTGTATCATATGGAGGAACATCTATGATGTCTGTAATGTTTGGTCTTGGCTTAGTTTCTAATATATATATTAATAGAAATGTAAAAATAGAAAGATTTAAAGAAGGTGTTTTTGGTTGGTAAAAATATTTTAATAACTAGATGACTTTATCATATTTTTTTATTAGCATTTTATAAATAATAAAGGGAGGAAATTATGGAATTATTATTAGATCCAAGAACAGTAAATAGTAGAAAAGTTTTAGCCGGTTGTAAATTGGTTAAAGCAGAATATACAATTAAGCAATTTGATTATTTTCAAGCTGAGCAAAAAAATCCTGAATTTGTTGCAGTAAATCCTAATGCTGCTTTTCCAGCATTAGTAGATGGAGATTTTACACTTTGGGAATCAAATGCAATCTTGCAGTATGCTGCTGAAAAAGTTGGAGATACAACTGCTTACCCTGTAGACCTTAAAACTAGATCTGATATAAATCGTTGGTTGTTGTGGGAAAGCAGCTCTTGGTTTGGGTCATGTTATATTTATCTTGTTGAAAATTGTGTAAAACCATTATTAGGGGATACGACAGACTCAAATGTCTTAGCTAATGAAGAAGAAAATTTCCATAAATTAGCTTCAATTTTAGATGCTCGTTTAGCTAATAATACTTTTTTATGTGGAGAAAATCCGACAATTGCTGATGTGGCTGTTGCAGCTCCTATGCATTTGCATGGTTGGGCTAAGTTGCCTTTAGATAATCATTCAAATCTTGTAAGATGGATGACAGAAAATATTGAAAAATCAAGCTGGTGGATTGATACTCATATTGGTGAAGGATTTACGTTACCTGAATAAATTTAGTAAAATTATAAGTATCTTTGTGGAAAATTATAATGCAAGAAAAGTTAAATAGTAAAGGGTACTTTAATTACATGACGGAGGACTCTTCTAGTTCACTTTATAGGAATAGTAAAGTGTTAACTAGAAGAGATTTAAATGGTAGTGACGCTGGTTCTGAGGGTATTGATCTTAAAAAATATGAGCAATTAGTTATTAATGCTAGAGATTTATCTTCTGATAAAAAGATTAGTTTAGATAGAAATGGCTTTGAATTAATTAGTAGTAATTTAGATAATTTTGAAATTAATTTTTTTAATAATAATCAAGTATTACATAAATATTACAATTATTGCGCTAATGAAATTAAAGACTTTACTGGAGCCAATAAAGTATTTGCATTTGATCATAATATTAGGTCAGCAAGTGGAAAAAAAACTAAAAAAATGATTGATGGAGGGCAACAAGTTCAAGGTCCAGCTCATATAGTTCATGGTGATTATACCTTAACTAGTGCTCCAGAAAGGTTAAAACAATTATCTTTTCCTCCAGGTAAGAATGATACTCTGAATAAAATTCTAGGAGCTGACAGTTTGTTATCTACTGAACTAGTAAAAGAAACACTTCTTAATGGACGTTTTGCGATAATAAATTTATGGAGAAATATAGTTTTAGATCCAGTAGAAGTAAATCCTCTTGCTTTATGTGACGCTCAAACAGTTACTGCTGAGGATTTGGTAGTCTTTGAAATCCATTACAGTGATAGAATAGGAGAAAATTATTTTGCAAAACATAATAGTAAACATAAATGGTATTATTATCCCTATATGACTATGGGCGAAGCTTTATTAATAAAACAATGGGATAGTAGTGGAGGATTAGCTAAATCCTCTGGTAAATTTTCAGATTCTCTTTCTAAGGTGGATACTTGTACGTTTAGTTTTCATAGCGCTTTTAATGATGCAAATACAAGGCTTGATGCACCAGATAGGTGGAGTATGGAAGTTAGGTGTTTAGTAATTTATTAAAAGTAATTTAGGAGTCTATAAATGATAAGTGCAGTTGGTCGTGTTATAATGGTATCCGGAGCAAATAGAGGAATAGGATTGGCTATTGCAAAAAATTTATATAAAGCTGGATTTAGCTTGAGCTTATCAGCAAGAAATATAGATGCATTAGAATTAGTTACAAAAAGTTTTGATAAAAAAAATATTTTAATTAATAGATTTGATGCTTTTGATAAAAATACTCATAAAGAATGGGTAGCAAATACAATAAATAAATTTAATAGAATTGATGGACTTATAAATAATGCAGGAATAGTTGAGTCGGTATCAGTAGAAGATGAGGAAGATAATGAAGAAGCACTAGATCGCATGTGGTCAGTAAATGTAAAGGCGCCATTATCTTTAACTAGATTAACATTACCTTTCTTAAGAAAGTCTGGTTATGGCCGTGTCATTAACGTAGCATCATTAGCTGGTAAAGCAGTTTATGGCCCTTCTGTAGGGTATTCAATGACTAAATTTGCGGCAGTTGCATTATCCCATGCTACTAGACTAGGGGGTTGGGAAGATGGTGTACGATGTACTGCTTTATGTCCTGGATATGTAGCAACGGATATGACAAAAGAGGTTGAAAGTGTAAAAGTAGAAAATATGGTATCGCCAGATGATTTAGCAGAAATAGTAAGAACCCTTATTTGTCTCTCAAATTCTGCATCTATAGCAGAATTAATTGTAAATTGTAAACCTGATTTGGTTGGTTAATTATTTCTCTTTACTATTTAATATTTCTTTTTCTTTTGCTTTCTTCAATAAGAACTCTTCGTGAGCTTTTTTAGAATCTTTACCTCCATTTAATTCACTTATCATAGGTTGATCTAACACCTTTAGTAATTCAGTTTGTGGTTTATTATTTTTTTTATCAGCAGTTTTCATCTTAATACTCCTCTAATGTATATTTCTTCTTAATCTATTAATTTAGTGAATTAATAATGGATTGTTCTGCATGATAGGTTGGGCATATTTTCCTATCGTAACCACCAACATGATTTCCTCCATCTTGTTCTCCATAGTCATATTCTACATTTACTGTATCACATGAGCCTGAATCAAAAACCCAAGATAATTTTCGTACATTACCTCTTCTAGAATCAAATATATATCTTGCATTTACTGATACCATTGTGTTCTCTTCGTCAATTTTTGTAACTACTATATTTGCTTTCCCTGTTAATGATGTATCAGTAAAGTTTTCTAAATAATCGACATATTCTCCTCTCCAAGGTGGAGCAGGCTCAGGCATATCAGCTAACTTAGTTCTCATAGTAAACCTAAATTTTTGTTCAATATAGAAATCGCCACCATCAATAAATTCTGAAATGTCAGCAGCTCCAAAAGATAATGTTAATAAACCTGAATCTTTTTCAAAGTTATCAATAGCAAAGAAAGTAGCACCTGCATGTCTAATTAATTTCTTCCATACGTCATCAAATCGTTTATTGATGGTCACGCTATATTTATCTATAGGATTATGTATAGGTTTTTTGTACACAAAGTCGTGATATATTTCATTACGCAACTCTCCAAAACCACAGGAATGAAGAGTAAATAATAAAACAAAAAAGGATATGTATTTAAATATTAATTTCATATTCTTATATTCCATAATTAGCAAAATATAGTCAAATTATATATCTTTTTAACTTAATATTTGTTTTTTGAATGCGTATCATACAAAAAGCCTACCACAACTAGAGCAGGGGAGTAAATAAAGTCATTGAATATATTTACTTAAAAAGATATTTTGGTAAGTGCAAATAAGTGTGGGGCCCTTAGCTCAGTTGGTAGAGCAGCTGACTCTTAATCAGCGGGTCACAGGTTCGAATCCTGTAGGGCTCACCAGTG
>PAYS01000022.1 GCA_002715265.1 Candidatus Pelagibacterales bacterium | reverse complement strand
AAAGTTATTTTTTCATTAGCAAAAGCATTGTTTACATAAAAAAAAATTAAAAAATTTGTGATCAATAAGAAAAATTTATTCACTAGTTTCTCCCTTCGTAGGTTTTAACCAACAGGTTCTAAGGGTATATATCTCAGCCAAAAAATTAGCACCCCTGAAGTCTTAATTATATAATATTATTGTTAAATGTTAAGTATTATTTAAAGTAATTGCTTATTGCTTTTGCCGTATAAGCACTTAAAGTCCATCCTAGATGTCCATGACCTGTGTTATAATAAACTTTTTTATTATTTGAGCTTTGCCCTATAATAGGCATCATATTAGGTGTCATTGGTCTTAAACCAGCCCATGGTTTTATATCCTCAGTATTTATTTCTGGAAAATAATGTTCTGCCCATTTAATTAATGGTCGTATTCTATCCCATCTTATATCTGTGTTATACCCACATAATTCTGCAGTTCCCGCTATTCTCAGTCTATCTGGTCCCAGTCTAGAAGTAACAATTTTTGCATCTTCATCTAGTAGACTTACCCAAGGGCTATTTTCTCCAGGGTAATTTATAGTGATACTGTAACCTTTAACTGGATAAATTGATAAATTATCCTTTATACTTTTAGCTATTTTTCTGGAACCTGTGCCAGCACATACTATTAAGGCATCACAGTCATTTATATATTTATCTATATTAGATATGTGTTTTTTAATGATTTTTACTTTATATTTATCTATTAAAATATTATTTAGTTCCATGCAAAACTTATGAATATCACCTGTAAAATCAAGAGTATTATAAAANCCACCAACGATTGATTTTTTAGATATCATGGGTTCTATTTTTTTAATTTCATTTGGGCTTACTTCCCATCTTTTTAGTCCTGCTTTGTTATAAATTTTATTAATTATTCTTGCTTTTTGTAATTCTTTTTCATTATTAAAGATATGAAGAATACCCTTTTTAACACAGTCAAATTCTATATTTTCTTCATTGATTATTTCGTTATAGATTAAGTTTGACTTTATAGCCATTTCGCATGTTTTGTATGTATTAGATTCTTTCGAAGGAATAGCTTGAATAAACTTCAGTAACCAAGTTATTTTTTCAATATCCGGTTTTATAGATATTAATAATGGGGCATCTTTTTTAAGAAGCCATTTTGAAGCTTTTCTAATATTTTCCCAACTATTCCAAGTTTCTGAATTAGAAGCACTTATTTGACCTCCATTAGCATATGAAGTGGCCATTGCTGGATATCTTCTTTCATCATATATAGTTACATTATGATTATATTTAGCACAATAGTATGCTGTTGTTATTCCTGTTATGCCGCTACCTATAATTGTAATATTCATATATTTTCTCTTTATGAAATAATATAATCATTTTTTAAGNAAATAGACAAATATTTATCTTTTTCANNNTTAAGTCTAAATTTTAATCATTAATTATTTAAAGTGATTATTTTTTAATCATAAAGAACTTANTATTTTATAAATTAACCTATTTTCCTCATTTTAAATATTGGCACATATCATGCTTAAATAAATGGCTGAAAAGTATTTTATTAATAAAAAATAAGGATAAGTTATGGAAACACAAGATATTGCATTTATTTTTAATACATTTTCATTTCTGATAAATGGTATATTAGTNATGTTAATGGCTGCTGGTTTTTGTATGTTAGAAGCTGGCATGGTGAGATCAAAAAGTGTGGCAACAATTTGTACTAAAAATATTACATTATATTCATTAGCNGGGCTGCTTTACTTTTTTGTAGGATATAACCTAATGTATGACGGGGTAGATGGAGGCTTCATAGGATTAATTAGTATGTTTGATGTTGCTGATCCATCAACTGAAGGTTCAGGAGGAGGATATGCAGGTGCTTCTGACTGGTTCTTCCAGATGGTATTTGTAGCNACNGCTGCATCTATTGTATCTGGTGCTGTTGCTGAAAGAGTAAAACTGTGGTCATTTATGATTATAGTCTTAGTATTAACTGCCATTATATATCCAATTCAAGGTTCTTGGACCTGGGGTGGAGGATGGCTATCTGAAATGGGCTTCAGTGATTTTGNCGGTTCTACTATTGTTCNNTCAGTTGGTGGATGGTGTGCATTAGCTGGTTGTATTATTTTAGGTGCAAGATCTGGAAAATACGGAAAAGATGGGAAGGTAAATCCAATTCAAGGTTCTTCTTTACCATTGGCCACTTTAGGTACTTTCATACTTTGGTTTGGATGGTTCGGATTTAATGGTGGTTCTCAATTAGCACTTGGCTCTGTTGCAGATGCAAGTTCTATGGCTAGAATTTTTGCTAATACAAATTTAGCGGCTGCATCTGGCGTAATTGTAGCAATGATTTTAGGTCAAGCACTTTATAAAAAAGTTGACCTTACATTTGTATTAAATGGAGCATTAGGTGGTCTAGTATCTATTACTGCAGAACCTCTAGCTCCGACATTTTTATGGGCTGTTATTATTGGAGGTGTAGGTGGTGCACTAGTTGTGTTAGCTATACCAATTTTAGATAAGTTTAAGATTGATGATGTGGTTGGAGCTATACCTGTTCATTTAGTTTGTGGTATTTGGGGAACTTTAGCAGTTCCAATTACAAATTCTGACGCTTCATTTGTAACCCAATTAATAGGAATTNTTTCTATAGGAGCATTTGTATTTGTANTAAGTNCTATCATTTGGACAATTGTNAAATTTTCTATGGGAATTAGACTTTCTGCAAGTGAAGANAAAGATGGTGCTGATCAATCTGAGATAGGATTAAAAGCTTATCCAGAATTTGGTAATCAATAATATGAATTAGGAGCAGGATATTTTTCCTGCTCCTAGTAAGGAGATGTTTATGAATATGGTTAATAAAAATAAAATAGATTCTGGCTTAAAATCTGAAATAATTGAATATCCTAATAATAAGGATTCAAAAATACCCTTAAATAGGGTTAATAAAATTCCTAAAAATAAAGATGATAAATTTCAAAAATGGTGTCTATCAAGATTAGAATGGACAGTCTCATTATCAAGGGCTCCGGTTCATTCAACCTTAAAATGGTGGCAGCAGACTATTGATCATAGATTAATTGCATTAATGGCTGTTGTCTCTCGTTTTGATTCCTCCAAAGAACAGAACCTTGTGAGATCATGGAAAGGGAGTCATTATTGGCTCCCTTTTCAATTTCTATTATAATTAAATATGTTTGATTACAGAATAATTAATAAGTTAAATTCTTGCCTCTTTTTACCGCTAATATACAATTTATTATATTATTTATTTTATAACATTAAGGATAAAACATGTCTTCTTTATCAAATAAGGATTTAATAAGGCTTCAATCTTGGGATACTCCCACTATATGTAACGCATTAGATATTGCATCTCCAGAGCGAAGATTAGAAGGTTTCACTTCGAAGCAATTAGTGTCAGTTGGAGTTGCTGGATCAGTATGCGCGTACGTTAAAACCGCACAAATTATTACTAAAAGCAAACCTTTAAGTAATGCTAAAGAACAGAGGAATGATTACTATCGTTATATTTCTGATGACCCTAAACCTAGTGTAATAATAATAGAGGATGAAGACAATCCTCCTGGCTTTGGTGCTTTTTGGGGTGAAGTTAATAGTGCTATTCATTTAGGTTTAGGAGTTAAAGGTTTAGTTACTAATGGTGTAGTAAGGGATTTAGATCAATGGGCTAATGGTTTTTCAGCTTTGGCTGGATCTATTGGACCAAGTCATGCCTATACACAAATAAAGGAATTTGGAAATACAGTTCGTGTATTTGGTATGGAAGCAAAAGATGGAGATATCGTTCATTTTGATAAGCATGGTGCAGTTATAATCCCTAAGGATGTTATTAAAAGCATTCCTGAAATTATAGAACAACAATCAAGAAAGGAAGCTGTAATTTTAGAAGCAGCTCGTTCTCCTGATTTTTCTATAGAAAAACTTATGAGTGCTATGAAAGATGCAGAAGAAATACATTAAATTTTTTATGGTTTCAGAATTATTCTTCCAATAACTTCTCTATTTTCTATTTTTTTNAGAGCATTTATGCATTCTGAAAGAGGAAGTGTCTTATAAATTAAGGGAGTAATATTTCCTGTATTTGCCATATCAAATAGCTTTTTTANAGCAGGAGCCTTTTTNTTAGGATATCTTCTAAAATATTCTCCTGCTCTAACTCCTAATAAAGAAATACCTTTTATTAGTGCGTAATTTGTAGAAATAGAAGGAATATTTCCACTTGCAAATCCAATTATAAGTACTTTTCCTCCCCATTTGATTACTTTTAATGATTGTGAGAAATGCTCACCTCCAATAGGATCATAAATTATATCCACACCTTCGTTTTTAGTTACTTCTTTAACTTTNTTAATCATTTCATCATATTGGAATGCGTATTTTGCTCCAGCTTGAATTGCTGTTATTTGTTTTTTTTTATTACTACAAATTGCAATTACTTTTGCTCCTAACATAACACCTAATTGTATAGCAGCTAAGCCTACACCACCAGTAGCCCCTAAAACAAGTAAAGTATTACCTGTTTGAATATTTGCTCTTTCCACTAGTGAGACGTATGCTGTCTGAGCCGCTACTGAAAATCCCGCAGCTTCTTCAAAGTTGAATACTTTAGGCATAATTATTACATTTTCTTTATTTACTATTACTTCTTCAGTAAATCCCCCATATCTCATTTGTGCTATTACATTTGTACCATTTCTAAAANCTTTCGCATTTGATTCTATAACAGTTCCGGATAGTTCCATGCCAGGAGTGAAGGGCAGAGTAGGTTTTAATTGATATTTTCCCTCTACCATTAATTTGTCAGGAAAATTTATTCCACATGCTTNTACTTTTATTCGAANTTGATCTTTATTTAATNTCTCTCTATGTCTNTGTATAAGTTTAAGGTCATCTATGCTTCCTAATTTTTCACATACTATAGAATTATACCCTAAACTACTCATTATTATATTTTATATATTCTTGCGGCATTATCATGAAATAATTTATCTCTTTCATTGCTAGAATAATGCTTTGTTAAATTCTTAAAACCATTCCATAAGTTTACGTAACTACAGCTAATTTTATCAACNGGAAAGTTTGACTCAAACATACATCTATCAATACCAAAATATTCTAATGTCGTTTCATAATATCNTTTTGTTCTGTTTATTAGTTCATCTCCTGAGGGAGGCATAGAATTTTTATGCCAGTTAAACCCATTTATCTCCATGGCAATACCTCCTAATTTTGCCACCACATTTTCACATTTTGAGAGTTCTTTAATATTTTTTTTCCAATATTCATATGTTTCTTTTTCTTTATTTTCAAAAGAGCCAATACCTAAAGGACCTCCAAAATGGTTTAAGATAATAGTTACATCATTAAATTTTTGACACAGTTTAATTAATTGGGGTAATTGAGGATGGTAGCACCAAGCTTCAAATGATAGGTTTCTAGATCGCAAATGACTAAAACCTTCTTGAAATTTATCATTGATATATACTCCTTCTGGAGGACGAGCTCTAGTTGCTGGAATTGTTCCATCTGGATGCATGGCAGCTTGAGACCTTATGCCTTTAAATCTGTCTGGTGCAACGGATATATGTTTGTCTAAAATTTTTGCAACTTTATCTCCTAACAATAAAGGCGCACTTCCAACAATTCCTGCAGCAATTCTAGTAGTACCATATAAGCCAGAATTGCTCATTGCAGCTATCCCATTCACAAATTCTGTTTCACTAATTACTTGTTTTTCAATAGGATCATCTGGGTTATACATTGCTCCACATTCTATGAATACAGTTGAGACAATATTATGTCCTGAATTGATGTCTTCTAGAATTTCGGGTAATAAATATGTTGGCTGAATATAGTTCTTATTATTGTCCCAAAGATGATGATGTGGATCACAAATTTTTAATTCTGGTTCTATGGCAATTTCTTTATTCAAATCTAACCACTCTTTATTTATACTCATAGTGCACCTATTATTTATATTTTAATTAGTCTTTTGCCTTTATTTTCTCCATTTAAAAGTCCTATTAATCCTACAGGTGTATTTTCAATACCTTCTATTATATCTTCTGCAACTATTATTTTTTCATTTTTTATCCATTGCTTAAGCTCTTCTTCAGCTTTTTCTTTCTGATTATCAAAGTCCATTACAATAAAACCTTTTAGAGTTAATCTTTTTGTAACAATTATACCCGGCACGCCTCTTGGACCACTTTGAGGTGCAGCTTGATCATATTGAGATACTGCGCCACAGCATATGATACGACCATAAGTATTCATTGCAAAAAGTACTGTTTCAAATATAGTTCCTCCTACATTATCAAAATAGACATCCACTTTATTAGGGCAGGCATTTCTAATTTCCTTATAAAAATTCTCATTTTTATAATTTACCACTGCGTCAAATCCTAATTCATCTATTAGCCAGTTTGCTTTATCTTGTGATCCAGTAATACCTACGACACGACACCCTTTTAGTTTGGCAATTTGTCCAGCAACATTTCCTACAGCCCCTGCCGCAGCAGATATTAATACTGTTTCTCCTTCTTTTAATTCTGCTAATTGAAGTCCAAAGTATGCTGTTTTACCAGTAATGCCCAGAACACTCATATGAAGATTTTCGTCTTCAGTTA
This sequence comes from Candidatus Pelagibacterales bacterium, assembly GCA_002715265.1. GTDB lineage: Bacteria > Pseudomonadota > Alphaproteobacteria > TMED109 > TMED109. The sequence continues at coordinate 44,598 of PAYS01000022.1, read as the reverse complement.
TATTTGTCCTTATAATATCTTTAGAGTTCTTAATTGAATAGTTTTGCCATCCTAGATCACCTTCTACATAATCTCCAATATTAAAGTTATTATTATTTGAAGCTATGACTTTACCTAAACCATAACCTCCCATCACATCTCCTGGTAAAACTTGATCTCTGTANGTTCGTCCTTGCATCCATGCTCTGTTAGCAGCATCGATAGATATATATCTTGTTTCAATTAAAATTTCTTCGTTTTTTAGGTTTGGAANTTTGGAGATTTTCAACTCAAAATTTTCTTCTTTTAATTTATCTTTAGGACTTTCTACTAAGAAGATTTGTTTATTATTTAAAGATTTAATGTCTAACATTTTAATAACTCCGGAAGTTCTGAAAAACTGTCTACTACATAATCATGATGATCATTTGGGTGGGGGTCAGGAGGGGGCTCATGTCCCCATTCATTTGTACGCTTTACGAATATGGTTTTAAAACCAACTTTTTTAGCCGCGTCTAAATCAAAATTATGACAGGCTACCATTCCACATTCTTCAGGTTTTAGTTGTAACCAGTTAGCGGTAGTTTGATATGCTTCAGGCAGAATTTTATATTTTTTAATTCCTTCGCAGGAAAAAACTGCGTCCCAANAAAGATTATTTTTTCTAGCCGTATCAATTATTAATTTAAAGCTCAATAGGGTAAATGAAATACATAAATATTTTGATTTTAGTTTAAGCAAAGCATCAGGAAAATCAGGCCATACAGTGAAATTATGCGGTGCTTTATAAGATATATTATATATATTTTCNTCAGTAAATGAATTTAAATTATGTTCAGATACTATTTCCTCTAAAGCCATTCGATGNGCATCATCAAAATTATATTCTGGTAACTTGTTTTCTCCTAAATTTAATACCTTTTTTAGGGATTTTCTTCTTAACTCATTCGTCAAATTTTTCCAATCCTTATCAATTGCATGTTCTTTTCCAGCTAGTTCAAACGCTTTCAAAAAACCACTATGCCAATCTAGAATAGTTCCGCCAGTATCAAAAGTTAAGGCTTTTATTTCACTCATAACTAATATATCCCTAATATTCTAATATAATTATTTATATTATCTTCCTGTAAATACTGGTTTTTTCTTTTCTACAAATGCTTTGGCTGCATTTTGGTGATCTTCAGTATCTCGACACAGTGTTTGGTATAGAGCTTCGCTATCTAGTGATTGATTTAGGTTTCCTTTTTCTGCTAAGTTCATATTTTTTTTCATATAACGAAGTGCAGTGGTCGGACCTGTAGCAATTTGTTGGATAATATTAGCAGAAAATTCATCAAGTTCATTCTCACTAGTAACATGATTTATAATACCTAAATCTTTTGCTTCATTAGCTGTTAATATGCTAGCTAAATAATATAATTCTCTTGCTTTTGCAGTTCCAACCATTTGAGTTAGATAAAATGTGCCGCCAAAATCTCCTGGAAACCCTACCTTAGCAAATGCTGTTGTTAACTTGGCATTTTCGCTTGCTATTCTCATATCGCAGGCTAGTGCTAATGAAAACCCTGCACCCGCTGCNGCACCAGGTATTAAGGCAATAGTCGGTGTTGGAATTTCATGTAATATTCTAGAGGTTTCCATCATATGTCTTAAATTAGCAGTATTTTCTTGTGTGGGAATNGAATTTTTTTTCCCATCTGCCATATCTTTCACATCTCCACCAGCGCAGAAAGCATTTCCTGCTCCTGTTAATACTATTACACGAACTGAGCTATCATTTTCTGCTTTTATAAGTTCATCATATAGAGAATCTAACATTGCTTGATTTAATGCATTTCTTCTATCAGGTCTATTCATTGTTAATTTTAAAATTCCGTTATTTTTATCAATTATTAATTCATTAGCCATTATTATTTTCCTTATTTAATTTATTGTTTGTGGTCCTCTTATTAGTTTTCCTGGCATATTGCCCGTAAATTCTCCATTATGAGAAACTTCAATTCCATTAACAAAAGTGTGTTTATATCCTTCAGCCTTTTGAGTNAGTCTTTTACCACCGGCGGGTAAATCATAACTTATAGAAGGTTTAGTTACAGTAANATTTTCGTAATCAATTATATTAATATCAGCTCTCATGTTTTTAAGTATGGCTCCTCTATCATTGAGTCCGTATGTTTGTGCAGTCTTTAAAGTTTGTTTAGAAACTAAATATTCTAAATCAAACTTTTTACCTCTATTTCTGTCTCTTGACCAAAAAGGTACCATGAAAGTAGGATAACTTGCATCGCATATAGTTGCTACATGTGCACCGGCATCCCCAACACCACATATCGTATATTTAGATTCTAACATTTCAGAAATAACATCTAGATTATTATGGGTATAGTTTTCAAATGTGTGCATTATAAATTCATCTTTATCGGAAGAAATAAAATGATTAAGCATAATTTCCCAAGGACTTATATTATTTGATTTAGCAAGATNGCTAATACTCATTTCTTTTGTTGGTTCATAATTTAATGGTTCTTCTAAAATATATGATAGTAAAAATGTATTTTCTATCCACTTAGTATGCCCATTTACAGGAACTTCATTAATAAGCTTTTCTCTAATATCTGAATTTTCTCTAATTAATTTATTTCTTTCAAAAGTATTAAGGTCTTTTATTTTTTGCCAAGCTTCATGGCTTGAAAAAGGATTTACACTCGTATTAAAGCCCATTAAAACGCCTATTGGTCTACTTCCTACTTGTCCTGTTGTATTAATTCCCATTTCATTTGCATTGATAATATGGGCTAATGTTTCTCTCCATCTATCTGGAAAATCATTATATTGTATTAGTAAAACCGATAATGGCTGACCTGACAATTTTGATGCCTCAATTAATAGTTCCATTTCTCCAGGCCCCATATCAGAATTACATTGTAATAATCCTCTTTTAGCTCTCCTTAAACCTTCAGCTATACCAGCTAATTCTTTATCATCTGCTTGTAAACTAGGTGTGAGTTGTCCACTAGCAGATTTATGTTTTGTAGTTCTTGAAGTTGATACTCCAAGAGCACCTTTTAAAAGAGCTTCTTCTAAAATATTTGTCATATCTTCTATTTGCTTGTGATTAGGTTTTATTTCATGGTTCGCACCATCTTCTCCCATGACAAAAAATCTTAGTGCTGCATGGGGTACTTGAGTTCCTATATCCATAATTCTTTTTGAACTTTCTAAGGAGTCAAGGTATTCAGGAAATGTTTCCCAGTTAAAATCAATACCTTCGGATAACACTGATTCAGGAATGTCTTCTACCCCTTCCATTAGGTTTATTAAAAAATTTTCTGTTCCTTTGCGTACAGGTGCAAAGCCTACTCCGCAATTTCCAAAGACACTTGTTGTAACTCCATGCCATGATGATGGAGTTAAATAAGGATCCCAAGTTGCTTGACCATCATAATGTGTATGAATATCTACCCATCCAGGAGTTACCAAATATCCTTCAGCATCTATTGTTCTTTTTGATTGAGAGTCAATTTTACCTATTTCTTTAATAATACCATTTGAAATAGCTATATCAGTTATATTTCTTGGGTTGTTAGTACCATCTATGACAGTTCCATTTTTAATAATAAGATCATACATGTATAAAAACTTCTCATATATTTTTTTTAAGAGATTACATTATAGTTTTTTTTATAGCTTTATTCCAGCCATTTCTATTTTTCTTTATGTCATCTTGATGCATATTTGGTTTAAATTGCTTATTAAGTTTCCAATAACTTTTCGAGTCTTGTATGGAAGGAATTATTCCGCTACCTATTGCNGATAATATTGCAGCTCCTTGGGCAGTAGTTTCTATATTTTGGGATCTGTCTATTTGTTTTTGGCTGATATCAGATAAAAATTGCATTAACCAATCATTGGAACTCATAGCACCATCTACCCTTAATATTTCAGGAATTTGACCATCTGCTTTCATAGANTCAAATAAATCACAACATTGATATGCTACAGCTTCAAGAGAAGACCTGACAATTTCTGCAATACCAGAAGAGCTAGTTAAGCCTGTAATAGTTCCTCTTGCATCAGCTCTCCAATGTGGAGCACCCAAGCCAGTAAAGGCTGGAACAAAGTATACTCCATTATTATCTTTGATACTAGCAGCTAAAGATTGAGTTTCTCTTACATCACTTATAATTTTTAATTCATCTTTAAGCCATTTCATAGTTGCTCCTGANACAAAAATTGATCCCTCAAGTGCATAACTAATCTCATTTTCACNTTTTAATGCTATAGTTGTGATTAACTTATTTTTACTATTTAATGCTTTTTTACCAGTATTTAACAACACAAAACAACCAGTTCCAAAAGTCGCTTTTATATCGCCTGGATTTACGCATATTTGACCTATAGCTGCGGATTGTTGATCTCCAATCATCGCATTTATAGGTAATTTTTCGCCTAAAATTTTTGAATTTGAATATCCGAAATTATCAATATTATTTTTTACTTCTGGAAGTATTGATATTGGAATGTCGTAAACTTCTAAAAGTTCATTATCCCATTTACAAGTATTTATATTATACAGACTTGTTCTTGAAGCATTTGTTGCATCAGTATAAAAACTCTCACCATTTGTAAGTTTATATAATATAAAACAATCAATTGTTCCTACTGCAAGTTTATTATTAAATGCTAATTGTTTTGCATCCTCTATATTTTTTAATATCCAGTTTATTTTACTTGCGGAAAAGTAGGGATCTATTAGAAGCCCTGTTTTGTTTTTAATAACAGCAGATAAATTATTATTTATTAATTCGTCACAGTATTCTTTTGTTCTTCTATCTTGCCATACTATGGCATTATATAAGACGTTACCATTTGTTTTGTCCCAAGCAACAATTGTTTCTCTTTGATTAGTTATTCCAATAGATAAGACTTTAAATTTTTTTGATTTTGCGTATGAAATTACTTTTCTTACAACATTTAATGTTTTATTCCATAACTCATTTGCATCTTGTTCNACCCAGCCATTTTCAGGAAATATNGTGTTAATTGGTTCCTGCTCTATGTGAAGTATTTTTCCAGTGGAGTCAAATAAAACAGCTCTTGTTGATGAAGTTCCTTGATCTATTGTAAGAATAGACTTGAGCATAAAAAAACCTTACTTTTGTATAAAATAGTATATATTATTTTTATAAATTAATTTTAATATTTTATATATGGAACTACAATGACTTTACCTACAATTTTAAAAAATAATTTTTCTATTCCTGTTATCGCAGCACCTTTATTTATAATTTCCAATCCTGATTTGGTAATAGCTCAATGTAAGTCAGGTGTTCTTGGATCTTTTCCAGCATTAAATGCGAGACCTCAAGAATTGTTAGATGACTGGCTTGCACAGATTACTGAAGAACTTGAAAGTTATAAAAATAAAAATCCGAATATTCCAGTAGCACCATTTGCTTTAAATCAAATAGTTCATAAGTCTAACGCGCGTTTAGATAAAGATTTAGAATTATGTGTAAAACATAAAGTTCCAGTTGTGATTACTTCACTTGGGGCTAGACCAGAATTAAATGATGCTATNCATAGTTACGGAGGTATTGTTTTACACGATGTTATTAATAATCGTTTTGCACATAAAGCTATTGAAAAAGGAGCAGATGGATTAATTGCAGTTGCAGCAGGAGCAGGGGGACACGCTGGAACTACTTCTCCATTTGCATTAATTCAAGAGATTAGAGAATGGTTTGATGGGCCTTTAGCTTTATCTGGTTCTATAGCGACAGGTCATGCAGTCCTTGCTGCTCAGGCATCAGGAGCGGATTTTGGATATATTGGGTCTGCATTCATTGCCACAAAAGAGGCAAATGCTAATGAAGCATATAAAAATGCAATTACTAAATATTCTGCAGATGACATTGTATATACAAATTTAATAACAGGAGTTCATGGAAACTATTTAAAACCATCATTAGCTAGTGCTGGTTTTGATCCAGATAATCTTCCAACTAGCGATCCTTCCAAAATGGATTTTGGGCCAGAAGGAATGGAAAAGAAAAAAGCATGGAAAGATATTTGGGGTTGTGGTCAAGGGATAAATGCAATAAAAAGTGTGCTTCCTACATCAGAACTTGTANCTAAACTAAAACGAGAATACGATATTTGTAAAAAAGATTTGTTGAATAATGCAGCATAGATTTTATAAGAAAATATTATGGTGACAATTCCTAGTTTTTCTAAACAAAGTAAAGATCATTTAGCAATTTTAATGTATCCGTCTTTAAAAACTAGAACTTATGAAGAATTAGAAAGTAATTCTATAAAGTATGCTAATTATCTTAATTCTTTANATTTGCAATCCGGTTCTCATATAGCAATTTATGCAGATAATTGCATTGAATTTTTGGAAATGTGTTGGGCTGCACAGAGAAGCGGAATTATTTATACTTGTATACCNTATCACCTCTCGGAAGATGAGGCTGAATATATTATTTTTAATTGTGGAGCCAGACTGGTAGCCTATAGTGATAAAACTGCTAAAATAATAAATAAGCTTAAAGATAAAGATAAGTATTCATCTATTAANTTTTTACAATTAGAAAATTCTATAAATNNTATTAAATCTAAAGTTTCTTCTGAGNTTTGTTTTGAAGAGATTGAAGGTTCTGATATGTTATATTCTTCTGGCACCACTGGAAAACCAAAGGGAATTAAATTAAATTTTGCNAAGCATAAGTTNGGAACANCTCCATACTTAGTTGAGTTAATAAAAAAANAATATGATTTTTCATCACAGACAATTTATTTATCACCTGCACCTTTATATCATGCGGCTCCTTTAAGGTTTTGTATGGCAGTCCACCGATTAGGAGGAACTGTTATTTGTATGGAAAAGTTTTATGCTGAAGAATCTCTTAAGGTGATAGATACTTTTAAGGTTACCCATAGTCAGTGGGTGCCTACAATGTTGCATAGAATTATTTCATTGCCAGAAAATACTAAAAGTAAATATAATTGCAATAGTCTTAAGGCAATAATTCATGCTGCAGCCCCATGTCCAGTGGAACTTAAAATAAAATTAATTAAATGGTTTGGTAATATCATTTATGAGTATTACGCATCAACAGAAGGAGCAGGTTTTTGTGCAATTAATAGTGAGCAGTGGTTAAAAAAAATAGGATCTGTAGGAAAGGCTATTAAAGGCAAAATAAAAATTTGTAGTATAGATAATCCTGATAAAGAAATAGATATTGGTAAAGTTGGGTTAATATTTTTCTCAGAAGGTGAAAATTTTGAGTATCATAATGATTTAGATAAAACTAAAAAATCAAAGAATAATAAAGATTGGGTTACTGTAGGAGATATAGGTTACTTAGATGAAGACGGATATCTTTACCTTACGGATAGGTCTAATAATGTTATTATTTCTGGAGGAGTTAATATTTATCCGCAGGAGATAGAAAATTTATTATCATCACATGATTATGTTTTCGATGTCGCTGTAGTAGCAAAAAAAGATATAGAATTTGGTGAGTTACCTCATGCAATAGTAGTTAAGAAAACGAACATTTCTGAAAAGAAAATCATAGAGGATTTAATTGAATATTGTAAAAAGAATATTTCTAATATTAAGTGTCCTAAAAGTTGGGAATTTAGAGAGTTACTGCCAAGAGAGGATAATGGAAAACTTTATAAAAATAAGTTATAAATACATATAAAGAGGAGTTGTAGTATGGAATTGACTTATCCACCCCAAGAAATAAATGTTGAAAAGAGAGACGATGGAACGTTAATACTTAGNTCTCCTATTAAGTTGGAAACTCCTGAAAGAAATATTTGGAGTAAATTTAAACAGACTTGCAATCTATACCCAGACACGATTTGGTTAGGGGAAAGGAACGGTAAAGAATGGAGAACAATTACTTATTATGAAGCTATGACTAAGGTAAAAAGCATTTCACAATTTTTAATGAATAATAATTTAAGTCAAAAAAAAGGTTTAATGGTTTTATCAGGAAATAGTTTGAATCATGGATTAATAAATATGGCAGGTTTGTGTTCCGGTATTCCCGTAGCTCCTATATCAGTAGCTTATTCTCTAATGAGTGGAGATTTTGCTAAACTAAAGCATTGTTTTGATTTAGTTGAGCCAGGTTTAATATATGTTGAGGATGGATCAATTTTTGAAAATGCTCTGAAAGTTTTGTCTTTAGAGGATGTGACGATAGTTTGTTCTAAAAACCCGCACGAGACATCAGGAAAAAGAATGATACTTTTTGAAGAGATGACTTCTGTAAATCCAGANAATAATATTGAAGAATTATTTAATAAAGTANAGCCTGATTTTGTTGCTAAATATCTTTTTACTTCTGGATCTACTGGTATGCCTAAAGGAGTTATAAATACTCAAAAAATGTTATGCGTGAACATGCAACAAGCACAGCAGGTANGACCTCANCAATTGAATCAAAATATTATCGTAGATTGGCTTCCATGGAATCATACTATGGGTGGAAATCATTCATTTAATGGTATTTTCTGGAATGGAGGAACGTTATATATAGATGAAGGAAAACCAGTGCCAGCTTTATTTAAAACTACAATAGAAAATTTAAAAAAAATATCACCATCATATTATACTTCAGTTCCAGCAGGTTTAGCTATGTTATTAGAACATTTAAAATCTGATGAGGATCTAAGAAAAATATTTTTTAAAGATTTACTATATATTGGTTATGGAGGAGCTTCATTGCCACCTGAAATATGGTTCGGTATTAGAGATTTAGCTAAGGATATGGGAAAAGATATTGAGCTAGTATGTGGGTGGGGTGCCACGGAAACTGCCCCTTTAGCAACATCTACATATTTTCACCTAGATAAACCAGGAAATATAGGCCTTCCAATACCTGGGCTTGAATTAAAAATGATTCCTATTGGTAATAAAATGGAACTAAGACTTCGTGGGCCAAATGTTACTCCAGGATATTTAAAGAGAAAAGATCTTACAGATAAGGCTTTTGATGAGGAAGGGTTTTATTTAATAGGTGATGCTGGTAGATTAGTTGATCCAAATGACCCAAGTAAAGGTGTAGACTTTGACGGACGGGTGGTGGAAAATTTTAAATTACTAACTGGTACATGGGTAGATGTTGGTAGTTTAAGGTTAGCTATTGTAAATTCTTGTGCTCCATATTTTCAAGATGGTTTGGTTACAGGTCATGATAAAAATTATATTGGTTTTTTAGCATGGCCAAATATTGAAGCATGTAAAANTTTTATTGGAGAAGAACTTGAAATAAGTCAAATATTAAAACATCCAAAACTAATTTCTGAAATAAAAAATAAGTTGAAAGATCANAATAATGCTTACCCTGGTTCTAGTACTAAAGTAAAAAAGGTTTTATTTATGGATAAACCTCCGTCTTTTGACGATAATGAAATTACNGATAAAGGCTATGTTAATCAATCTTCAGCTTTAGCAGCTAGGTCTNTCTTAGTTGAAAAATTATATAATGATGAAGATCTAGATGAAGTTATTATAATATAATTAAACTTCTAACCACTCTTTTCTAATTTTTGTATCTTTTTCAAGTTGTTCAGGAGTCCCCTCAAAAACCATTTCACCATGACCCATAAGGTAAACTTTTGATGATAATTTAAGAGCAATAGTTAACTTTTGCTCTACCAAAAGTATAGAAATTCCTTTAGAAGCAATCTGTTTAAGTAAATCTGAAACTTTTTCTACCATTTGAGGAGATAATCCTTCCGTAGGTTCGTCTACCATCATAAATGCCGGATCACCCATTAAACACCTACACATTGTAAGCATTTGTTGTTCTCCCCCTGATATAGATCCTCCCATTACATCTTGTCTTTCCTTAAGGTTAGGGAACATTTTAAATAATTCTTCAAGGTCCCATTGCCTTTTCACTTTTGTATCCTTAATACCTAATAAAAGATTTTCTTTTACTGTAAGTGTAGGGAAGATGTCTCTATTTTCGGGAACATAGCCTATTCCTTTTAAAGCAATTGAATGTGAAGGTAAGCCGGATATTTCTTCTCCCATAAATTCTATGGAACCTTGAGGTTGAACTAATCCCATTATTGATTTCACTAATGTTGATCTTCCTACACCGTTTCTTCCTAATAGAGAAACTATTTCTCCTTTTTTAATATTTAGGCTAACTCCTCTTAAAATATGAGATTTTCCATAAAAAGCATTTAAGTCCTTGATATTTAGCATATTTAATGTCCTTCCGTACCAAGATAAGCTTCTTGTACTTTTTGATTTGTTCTTACTTTTTTTGGTGTATCAGTACATATAATTTCACCGTAAACTAAAACAGAAATTCTATCGGCTAAGTCAAAGACTACTCCCATATCATGTTCTACAATTAATAAAGTTCTATTTTCAGAGATTTTTTTTATTAATTCTACTGCTCTAGCTGTCTCAGAATTGGACATTCCTGCAGTAGGTTCATCTAGCATAATTGTATCTGCTCCACTAGCTATTGTAATTCCAATTTCTAAAGCTCTTTGGTCTGCGTAACTAAGTAAGCCGGCTGGAATATTTGCACAATGTTGAAGATTTAGCTCAACTAAAATATTTGAAGTTGCTTCTGTTAATTCTTTTTCATTATTAACTATTTTAAATATTGAATATTTATAATCTTTGGCCCATAGCATGCCACATCTAATATTTTCTGCCACAGTCATTTTTGGAAATATATTCGTAACCTGAAAACTTCTTGCTAATCCTCTTCTATTAATATCATGTGGGTCTAAGCTACCAATTTCTTCATCATTTAATAATATACTTCCAGCTGTAGGAGTATAATGTCCTGATATTAAATGAAAGAGTGTTGATTTACCTGCACCGTTTGGTCCTATAATGGCATGTCTTTCACCTTTTTTTATTTTTAAATCAAGATCCTTAATGATTTGTGCAGGTCCAAATGATTTTGATACTTTAGATAATTTTAAAACATCACTCATGAGCTAATCTCCGATTTTACCACGGACATAGCATTGTCCCAACTTTCTTTAGCCTGACGGTAGGTAATTTTACTTAAAAGGATCCCAGCTATAATCATACCAATGAATAATGCCCAAGATAATAAACCATTCGCATTAAATTCAGTCCAATAAATAATGATTTCACCTTCACCTTTAGAAATTAGTGATTTAAAATAAAGCATTTCTATAATACCTATGAAACCTAATACGCCTAAAATTGTACTTCCTATTGCAGATAAATACGGTTTTACTAAACCTAATAATAAAGATTTATTGGTATTGGCAATTGGGCCATGCATAACTATTAACCCTGCTAATCCTCCTGGGGCAAATGCAACTATTACTGAGAATGTTACTCCTAAATATAACAACCATGCTTCAGTATAATCAAGAAGAATTGAGTCTAAGTAAGTAAGGCCTATAGCGCCAATTATTGGTCCTAAAAAATGACCTACACCTCCTATAAAGGCCATAAATAATACTTGTCCTGATTGAATAACACTGACTGACTCAAAGCCAATATGTTCATAATTTATGGCATGAAGACTTCCAGCAGCTCCAGCAAACATTGCAGATAAAGTAAATGCAATCCATCTAACATGTCTTACATTATATCCAATAAATGCAGCTCTCTCAGGATTATCTCTTACAGCATTACTCATTCTTCCGAAAGGAGTTTTGGTTATCAAATACATAAGAACTACAGTTAATAAAGTCCAAAATAAAATTAAATAATAAACTTCAATTTGAGGGCCAAATGAAACTCCAAAAGGTTCAGGTCCTACCATTCTATCAGTTTGAATTCCATCTTCACCATTGAAAAATACTACAAATATTAATGTAAATGCAGTAGCCATTTCACAAAACCCTAGTGATATCATCGCAAATGCAGTACCAGCTCTTCTTGTAGATAAATAACCAATAATTACTCCTAAAAATGCTCCTACAATTGCACCTATAATAGGAAATAAAACAATTGGAAAGTAGGGTAGAAATTCTTCACCAATACCATTAAGAATATGGACACTAACATAGCCAGCAAAACCAAAATAGATAGCATGACCAAATGACAGCATGCCTCCTTGTCCAAGTAACATATTATAAGCTACGGTGAACATAACTAAAACGCCCATTTTAGAAAGCAGAGTTAATGCAAAATATGAATCAAAAATTAGGGGCATTATAGCTGCAATACAACCTATAATGATCCAAGATGAAACTGATTTAATAGAATTTACTAAATTCATTTATACGTCCCTTGTTCCAAATAGACCTCGTGGTCTAGCTATTAACATAACAACTAGTAATAAGTACGGTAATACTGGAGCTAATTGAGATATAGTTAAGTCTACAAAAATTCTCCATAAACTTTCAGCATCGAATGAAAATCCTAATAAAGAAATTAAACTATTTAATGAATAATCCATGGAGACCGCAAATGTTTGCATGACGCCTATTAATAAAGAAGCGACTAAGGCACCTTTAAGAGATCCCAATCCGCCTACGACTATTACTACAAAAACGATAGGGCCTAACATAAAAGCCATTGCTGGTTCAGTACCAAGGGTATTTCCTGCTAATACACCAGCTAATCCTGCTAATCCACATCCTAAACCAAAAACCATCATGAAAACTTTAGGAACATTATGTCCTAACGCTGAAACGGTCTCAGGATGTGTTAAAGCAGCTTTAATTATTAGCCCAGCCCTTGTCTTAGTTAATACTGCAAATAAACCAGCAAAAATAAAAACTGAAACTGTTAAAACAAATATTTGATAAGCAGGATATGAGGTGCCCATTAAGTTAAATAGTGAAAAATCCATGCTTGGTGGTATATGATACCCTACAGGAACTTTACCCCATACCATTTGTACTATTTCCTCTATTATATAGAATAATCCAAATGTGAATAACAATTCGGCCACATGTCCAAATTTATGAACTCTTCTTAGCCCATACCTTTCAACATATGCTCCTAGGAAAGCAATTATTAATGGAGCAATTATTAAAGCAGGATAAAATCCAACATATTCGCTTATTTGATAAGCAAAATATGCTCCAAGCATGTAGAATGAAGCATGAGCAAAATTTAATACTCCCATCATTCCAAAAATAAGAGTTAATCCACTGGATAACATAAACAATAGCATTCCATAGAGAATACCGTTAAATAATGTAAATAAAAAAACGTCCATATTATTTTCCTAGAAAGGTAATTAAATTATGACTTTTTAGGCCTTTTCATTTTACAAGTGGTAGGGAGCGTAATATCTTCTCTGCTTACCCAACCGTCTGTTATATATGCCATACCATAATCTTCATCATTATATATAAAGGTTTTTTCTACATTTTCAGACACATGGCTTAAAACCATATCAAAATGTATTTGGTGGTCTGTTTCCCTCATATATATTTCTCCTTTAGCACCTCTACTAGTCAAACCTTCAAGAGCAAAACCAACATCTGTAGGGTTATCAGTTCCAGCTTTATCTAAAGCTGTAGCAAACATTTCAATTAGCATTCTTATTCTATCTGCATAAGGGCTTTTTCTGGAATATTCAAAATATTCTGCTTCAATATCTTTTAGCCATTGAGGATGGTCTGGGTCATTTTCATGGCTTTCTGTAACTTGGATGATTGGCGTGAAAGTAGAAACTTTCTTACCCATTTGATTCATAGCATTAGGAATACCGGCGTAAATGGAATAATATTTAACTTTTAATCCAGCATTAGCACCAGCAATTATCATTCTAGCTGCATCTGGTCCCCAGTTACCTGTCAGTACTGCATCGGCGCCACTAGAAGTTATTTTAGCAACATAGGGGCTGAAATCTAGTATTTTTCCAAAAGGAACAATTAATTCATCTCCAACTATTTCTATATGAGGAGCCCTTTCTGCCAATAAGCGTTGAGCTGCTGCTTGAAAAGATTGTCCATAAGCATAGTTTTGATTTATTAGGTAAACCTTCTTTACATCAGGATCTTTCGCAAGCTGTGTAACTAATGCTGCAACTTTCATATCAACATTAGCATCAAATCTAAAGTGATAAAAATCGCATAATTCGTTTGTAAAAGAGGTAGTTACCGCTGAGTTATTAAGAAACATTACTTCTTTACCTGGGTTTCTTTTATTATGTTTTTTTAAAGTTTTTAAAATATTTAAAGCATGATTTGAACCCACACCTTGTGTAACATATCTTATATCTTGGTCTATAACTTTTCTTAATTGCTGAATTGTTTTTTCTGCAATCATTTGGTTGTCAAAAGGGACTATTTCAATATGACGTCCTCCTAGGACTCCTCCTTGTTCATTAACCCTTTCTGCAAAAAATTCCATTTGTTCGATTAGGTCTAAGCCAATTGCTGCTAGAGGTCCAGACATTGGTTCAATCATTGCAATCTTAATTTGGTCTTTTGCAAAAGCAGAAAAGTTAAAAGATACAAGAGATATAGAAAATATAATAATTTTTATAAATTTATTTAACATAATAGAAATCCTCCCCCATAATAGTTATAAACGTAAAGGTCCATATTACATTGGAGCAAGGAAAGTTCAATATATTTTTAATTTATTATTAGGGAGTGATAATGAAAGTCGAAAATCTTTTTTCTGTAGATAAAAAAACAGTTTTAATTACTGGAGGTTCAAGAGGAATAGGAGAGATGATCGCTTCAGGGTTTTGTGCTAATGGCGCAAAAGTATATATTACGGCTAGGTCGGGAAATGTAGTAAAAGAAACTGCAAAAAATTTATCTGAGAAGTACAATTGTAAGTGTATTGGAATAGAATCTGATATTTCTTCAATTGAAGGTATTAAAAGTTTGTCAAACATGGTAAAAAATGAAGAAAACTCTTTAGATGTATTAATTAATAATGCTGGCGCAGCTTGGGGAGCTCCTGTAGAAAATTTTCCGGAAGTAGGTTGGGATAAAGTAATGGATTTGTGTGTGAAGTCGATGTTTTTTCTTACACAAAACATGCTGCCTTTATTAAAAGAAGCTGCTAATAATCAAAATCCTTCAAGGATAATTAATATTGGATCAATTGATGGCATAAATAAGCCTGAGTTTAATAATTATTCTTATAGTGCTGCAAAAGCTGCTGTGCATCATATGACAAGAGTATTAGCTGCAGAATTAGTAGAAAAAAATATTTTAGTTAATGCAATTGCACCAGGACCTTTTCCAAGTAAAATGCTAGGCTCCGCTGTAGAATTTGATTATTCAGAGTTAGAGTCTAAAAACCCTAGAGGTAGAATAGGAACGCCAGAAGATATTGCCGGTTTAGCGATATTTTTAGCTTCTCGAGCTGGATCATTTACTATTGGAGAAGTAATTACTTGTGACGGAGGGCTAGTAGCTTCAGCAGGACATGATTTAAGCTGATTTTTTTTCAATACTATCTAGGTATTTTTTCGAGTCTATTTTAAAATTAGGATGTTTTCTAAGTTTGTGGAAATGTTTTAATGAGAGTTTAAATTCTGAATCTCCTAATTCTTTTATTATCGAAGTAATTTTATCAGATTTCTCATAAGGCATTATTTCTCTGTAAAATAGTGATAACTCGCAAAAAAAACAGATATCTGCTAGAGTAATATTTTTAGAAGTAATAAACCCATATTTTTTATTTTCTTTAAGTGCATTTTCAATGCCGGTCATATAAGTTATGAATGCTTCTTTAGCCTCATTCCTAATTTTAATAGTTGCGGAATTATTATTTATAGAAAGTAAGTAATTTTGAGATGATTTAGCGAATAGTAGAGATGCATCCAAAAAACTATCTATTCTTGATGTTTCATAAGGGTTAGATCCATAGATATTATTATTATTTTTTTTTAAGCGTGCTACTAATCTCATAATGCTATTAGATTCAAATACACCTATTTTTCCATCTGAGCTAAATGCAGCGGGAATAGTGCCATATGGATGGGCTTTTAAAAAACCATCTGTTTTATATAATTTTATTGAAAAACCTGTTCTTCCTTGAGAAGTTTTATCTGCTAATTTAATCTTATCTTCTTCTGTTAGAGGTCTAGCGTCAAAATCCCACAACCAATTTTTTATTTCTGGAGGCTTTGTTCCTCTTATTTCAATATTAATGTCTAAAAATCTTGCCACTATTGATGATTTCCAAATTCTTGGGGTAGGTATATAGCAAAATATTCTCATCAAAGGTTTTTTAATATTTACCATTTTTCATTATCCGGTCTTAGTTCTACATTAAAAGACCAAGCAGATCTTGCTTGATGCGCTACATGGTATATTTCTGCTGCAATATCTTTTGGTTTACAGAAAAAGTCATCATTTTTGTCAGCTGCAAATATTGGTCTTGTTCTAGGCGTATCAATGGCCGCATCAATTAAAATATATGCAACATGGACTCCTTTTGGCCCCAATTCTCTTGCTAATGACTCTGCCATTATTCTTTGGGCGGCCTTAGTGGGTGCAAAATAAATAAAATCTGGTTTACCTCTCAAAGCAGAGGTGTTTCCTGTTATTATTATTGAACCATATTTATTTTTAATCATGCTGGGTGCTAGTTCTCTAGCAAAATATAGTAATGATTTTGTATTCACTTTAAAATTTCTATCTAATCTCTCTGGATTATCGCTTAAAAAACTTCCTGCTAAGCCACCATCTGCAACGCCAGCGACAGCATTATGAATGAATACATTTGGATCACCTATATCATTTTTAACTTTAGCGCATACATCTTTAATTTGATCCATATCAGATACATCACATTTGTAAGCATAAGTATTTTTAGTTTTAGATTGAAGTTCATTCAATAAGTCCATATTTCTTGCAAGCATTATAACTTTATAGCCTTCTTGAGAGAACTTTTTTACACTTTCTGTACCAGTGCCAGGGCCGCATCCTGCAATTAAACAAATTTTTTGGTTATTGGACATATTTTTTCCTTATGTAGATTTAATCTTTTTTAATTATTGTTTGAATAAATGAATTTCTTTTCATAAAACTTTCATATACTTTTGCTAAGTTAGGTCTATTATTTTTCCATTCTTCATGAGGAAATACATTATCGAGCACTAACCCACATAAACCAATAGTTACATGTAGTTTATTAAATGTATTTGCATAATCAGGAGCTTGTTTTTCTAAGAGATCTAATGTTCTTTCTGCTCTGCCTTGCTCATGTTTAATTCCATCTGGATAGTGAAACTCTTCAGGCTTATATATTCTCTCTCTTGCTCGAGAAACAATTGATTCCAAAGTTTGAGATGCTATCGAGTCTAATGCATATATTTGCCAATATTTTTTTTCATCTTGGGGAATAAATTCTCTATTATTACTTTGCTTTTCTAAATAATTACAGATTGCCATTGATTCTACTATATTAAAACCTTCATCTGTCTCGAGAGTAGGAACCATTCCATTTGGATTGTTTTTCATAATTAGAGCGTCTTCTGACCTTGTAGTAGTAATTACTTCTTCTATTTTATCTATTAAATTAAGTTCTCTAGCTATAATTCTACATTTTCTGGCTATGGGTGATGTAACAGTATAAAAAAGTTTCATTATGTTTGATATCCTTTCTCTTTATTTATTTTTTGCCATATGCCCTCGGCAGTAAAAACTAATTTTTGTTCAAATGTAAGTTCAACTCTAATAAAAATTGCTTTTCTTCCAGCTTTAAGAGCTTTTCCTCTGCCTTCTATCCAGGCTCCTAATGGAACAGGCCTAATAAAATTTGCATTAAAGTTTGCTGTAACACTAGGACTTTCTCCAGCTTTTGCTGCTGTGTATCCACCTATTGTATCTACAAATGCCATAAGTAGTCCGCCATGAGCAACAGCGTTTAAATTTGAGTGGTGTTCAAATATCCTTATTCCTAAGACAGCTTCAGGAAATCTTCCTTTTATAAAGTAAGGTCCTATTCGGTCTGTAAACATCCCATCTCTAGATTCGTAAAGTTTAAAACCTTTAGGAGCATTGGCTTTTGAAATATATTCTTCTTTATACATTTTAATTAGCCTTAAATTCTTTTAATTTATCAAAGTTAAATTTAAAACCTATTCCAGGAGCATCTGGGGCAATTCCATAACCATTTTCTATTTTTAAGGGATTTGAAATGTAATTTTCTATTCCAAATGCATGTACTTCAATATAAGCAGCGTTAGGACAAGCAGCTAGTAAATGAACATGTACATCATGCGCTCCATGTGACATTACGGGAAGATTATACGCTTCAGCTAATTTAGCTATCTTCATAAATGGAGTAAACCCTCCACAAGTGGTATAATCAGGTTCCGGAAAATCTACTCCATCATAATAAAATAATTGTTGAAATTCTTTTAAAGTATGAAGGTTTTCTCCAGCAGCTATTGGTGTTGCACCATTATTCTTTAAATACGCATAACCTCTAAAATCGTCTGGAGTAATAGGCTCTTCTAACCATGTAAGGTTAAAATTTGCTAACTCATTTGAGGCTTTAAGTGCTTGGTCTACCCTCCAAGCTTCATTTGCATCAGCCATTAATTCAATATCATCTCCAATATGGTTTCTCATAGCTTCTACTCTCGATAAATCCTCTTTTAAAGTATCTCTTCCTAATCGCATTTTAATAGCTTTAAAACCATCTTCTATATTTTTAGTAGCGTTATCTAATATTTGCTCTATAGGGAAGTTTAAGTCTATATTTCCTGCATAAACTTTTACTTTTGGAGTATATCCACCTAGTAACTTCCATAGAGGTTGCTTAAGCCTTTTTCCAAGTAAATCCCATAGGGCTGCATCAACAGCAGATATTGCAAAGCTAGCTTGCCCACCTCGACCAACATAGTGAGTTTTTTTCCACATTTTAAGCCATAAATATTCTATTCTAGCAGAGTCTTCTCCAATTAAAATTGATTCAAAGGAATCTTTAATGATTCTTACAATAGAACCTCCAAAACCAGTATGACCTGTTGTGTAACCTTGTCCTTCATTTCCATTTTCATCAGTAATTCTAACTACTACTATGTCAAAGCCTGTCATTAAACCTGCAGCATAGGCTTTAACAGGAACTGGAAGAGGGATAGTATAACTATCAAGAATTAACTTTTTAATATTCATTTTATTTCCTATTTATTTTAATTAAAGCATTGATATTAATTAATAATTATTTATTTATTTATTAATTTAAAGAAACCACAGTTGGATGATTATACTATAGTTTAATTTATTTTAAAGAATTAATTTTTTAAATTTTTTGTTATAAATTAAATATATTTTTTTTTATTAATTAGGTCAAAAATCTAATATAATTTTTTTTACGTAAATAGATTGTAATTATTGCTAATTAGATATACATAAAAGTTGTTAATTAATTTGATTTTAAATTAATTATGTTAGAGGTACGTATGGAGTCCTTATACATTGAATATTTGCCTATAGCAATTTTTATAGCTTTTGCTTTTGGGTTGGCTATTTTATTTGCTTTGTCGTCATGGTTAATAGGTAAACAGTTGCCTGATTCCGAAAAGTTGTCGCCTTACGAATGCGGTTTTGAACCCTTTGAAGATGCAAGAATACAGTTTGATGTTCGTTTTTACTTGGTAGCTATTTTATTTATTATTTTCGATTTGGAGGTAGCTTTCCTTTTTCCTTGGGCAGTATCTTTGTCAAATATAGGTATTTTAGGTTTTATTTCTATGATGATATTTTTGTTTTTACTTACGATAGGTTTTGTTTATGAGTGGAAAAAAGGAGCTTTAGAGTGGGATTAAGTGAAAAATCCTCTAAATTATTGACAGGAAAACAAGCATTTGAAGCAGCTGCATCGGATGTGAGAAATAAGGGCTTTGTGGTTGCTAAAATTGATAAATTATTTACGTGGGCTAGAACTGGTTCACTTTGGCCTATGTCATTTGGATTAGCATGTTGTGCTGTAGAAATGATGCATGCTGGAGCCAGTCGTTACGATTTAGATAGATTTGGCTTAGTATTTAGACCAAGCCCAAGACAGTCAGATGTTATGATCGTTGCAGGTACTTTAACAAATAAAATGGCTCCAGCTTTAAGAAAAGTTTATGATCAAATGCCAGAACCTAGGTGGGTTATTTCTATGGGAAGTTGCGCGAATGGAGGAGGGTATTATCATTACTCATACTCAGTAGTAAGAGGGTGCGATAGAATTGTTCCTGTGGATGTCTATGTGCCTGGATGCCCTCCGACTGCTGAAGCGCTATTATATGGGATTATTCAACTTCAAAAGAAAATTACGCGTCAAAATTCATTAGGAGCTTAGATTTTATTGAAAAAAAAATATCAAATAGATTATATGGATCGGCATAAAAAGATAGAAAAGCTTATTAATTCCAGATTTAGTAATAGAGGGATCGAAACTAAAATTATTAACGAAGAGTTGACCTTGACTTTGAGCAAATCACTTTTAATACAGGTAGTTAGTTTTATGAGAGACGATAAGGATTTTCTCTTTAAGCAGTTAATTGATATTTGTGCAGTTGATTTTCCAAATAGAAATGAGAGATTTGAAATTGTATATCATTTATTAAGTGTAAAACTTAATCAAAGAATAAGAGTAAAACTGTCAGTAGCAGAAGGTGATTTAGTACCTTCATTAGTTTCTTTATACGAAGCTGCTAATTGGTATGAAAGAGAAATTTGGGATTTATTTGGAGTGATGTTTTCTGATCATCCTGATTTAAGAAGAATATTGACCGATTATGGTTTCCAAGGTCATCCGTTAAGAAAAGATTTTCCTTTAAGTGGATTTTCTCAAGTCCGTTATGATGATGTTGAAAAAAGAGTTGTTAATGAGAATGTTAATTTAGTTCAGGACTTTAGATCATTTGACTTTGAAAGTCCTTGGGAAGGTCCTGAATATTTAGATAAACCTGAAGATGATAAAGAATGACAGATGTTCAATTAAAAAATATGACATTAAATTTTGGGCCACAACATCCAGCTGCTCATGGTGTTTTAAGGCTTGTGTTAGAAATGGATGGAGAAGTAGTTGAGAGAACAGATCCTCATATTGGATTATTACATAGAGGAACGGAAAAGCTCATAGAGCATAAAACTTATATGCAAGCAATTCCTTATTTTGATAGATTAGATTATGTTTCTCCAATGTGCCAGGAGCATGCTTTTGTGTTGTCAGCTGAAAAATTACTAAATATTAATGTGCCAATTAGAGCACAATATATCAGAGTTTTATTTGATGAGATTACAAGAATTCTAAATCACTCTCTACAAATTGCAGCGCAAGGATTAGATTTAGGGGCAACTACTCCATTTCTCTGGTTATTTGAAGAGAGAGAGAAACTTATGGGTTTTTATGAGGCGGTATCAGGTGCTAGATTACATGCAGCATATTATAGAGTCGGAGGTGTTCATCAAGATCTGCCGGATAGCTTAATAGATGATATTAAAGAATGGTTATCTGGTTTTGATAAGATTATTGAAGATATAGAGAGTTTGCTAACAGATAATAGAATATTTAAGCAAAGAACAGTAGATGTAGGGATTGTATCGGCCGAAGAAGCTCTAAATTGGGGTTTTACAGGTCCAATGTTAAGAGGTTCGGGGATAGCTTGGGATTTAAGAAAGTCTCAGCCATATGCAGTATATGATCAATTAGATTTTGATATACCTACTGGAGTAAATGGGGATTGTTATGATAGGTATTTACTTCGTATAGAGGAAATGAGGCAAAGTGCAAATATTATATCTCAAGTATTAGAAAAATTGCCGTCAGGAAATGTTATAATTGAAGATTCAAGATTAAATCCGCCTAGACGGGATGAAATGAAATATTCTATGGAAGCTTTAATAAATCATTTTAAATTATTTACGGAAGGTGTGAGGGTTCCTGAAGGAGAGGTATATACTGCTGTAGAAGCACCTAAAGGAGAATTTGGTGTATATTTGGTATCAGATGGCTCTAGCAAACCTTATAGATGTAAAATTAGAGCCCCAGGTTTTCCTCATTTACAAGGTTTAGATTTTATGACTAAAGGACATATGTTAGCAGATTTGGTCGCATGTATAGCTACTCTTGACATTGTTTTTGGAGAAATTGACAGATGAGTTTAAGAATGCCAGCTCCTAAGGAAGTTCAACCAAAAAGCTTTAAATTTAATAAAGCTAACCTTGATAAGATAAATTTTATTATAAGTAAATATCCAAGTGACAGACAAGCTAGTGCGTTATTGCCATTACTGGATCTTGCGCAAAGACAAAATAATAATTGGCTACCTCTAGAAGCTATGAATGAAGTTGCAAAAATTTTAAGTATTCCAATGATAAAAGTATTAGAAGTTGCTACTTTTTATTCAATGTTCAATTTAGCTCCAGTAGGAAAGTATTTAGTTCAAATTTGTGGAACTACTCCATGTTGGCTTAGGGGTAGTGATAAAATTACTGAAGCTTGTAAAAAGAAACTCGGAATAAACTATGGCGAAACAACACAAGATAATCAATTTACTTTAATGGAGGTAGAGTGTTTAGGTGCATGTTCAAATGCCCCTATGGTGCAAATTAATGACACATATTATGAAGATTTAACTGAAAAGAGCATGACTGGTATTTTGAATGATTTAGCTAAAGGAAAAAAACCAAGAAAAGGTCCTCAATCAGGTAGAAAAGGTTCTGAACCGCAGATTATTAAGGAAGCATAAAATGATTGCAAAACAAGATATTATTTTTAATGACATTCATGGTCATTTAGGAAGCTCATTAAAATTTTCTGAGAAAAGAGGAGATTGGGATAATACAAAAAATCTAATTTCTAAAGGTTCTGATTGGATAATTGAACAGGTAAAAGCATCTGAATTAAGAGGAAGGGGTGGGGCAGGTTTTCCAACTGGTTTGAAATGGTCATTTATGCCTAAAAATAAAACTAAGCCTCATTATATCGTAGTTAATGCTGATGAAAGTGAACCAGGCACCTGTAAAGACAGAGAAATTATGAGAAATGAGCCTCATAAATTAATTGAGGGGATTTTATTGGCAGGTGTGGCTATGAAGGCTAATCATGGTTTCATTTATATCAGGGGAGAGTTTGTAGATGAGGCTAAAATATTAAACAAAGCCATAAATGAAGCATATGATAAGGGATATATAGGTAAAAATGCTTGCAAGAGTGGTTTTGATTTTGAGCTTACATTACATAGAGGAGCTGGGGCGTATATATGTGGTGAAGAAACTGCACTATTGGAAAGTTTAGAAGGTAAAAAGGGACAGCCAAGATTAAAACCACCATTTCCCGCGAATGCTGGGTTATATGGATGTCCTACTACTGTTTCTAATGTTGAAACTGTAGCTGTAGTTCCTACTATTTTAAGAAGAGGTGCAGAATGGTTTTCAGGTATAGGTAATAAAAATAACACTGGTACAAAACTTTTTTGTTTATCTGGTCATATAAATAAACCATGTGTTGTAGAGGAAGAAATGGGTATTCCTCTAAAGGAACTTTTAGAAAAATATGGAGGAGGTGTTAAAGGTGGTTGGGCTAATTTGATGGCAGTAATTCCTGGAGGTTCATCTACACCATTAATTCCTTCCAAAGTGTGTAATAATGTTTTAATGGACTTTGATTCTTTAAAAAATGAGGGTACAGGTCTTGGTACAGCTGGCGTTATAGTTATGGATAAATCAACAGATATTATTAAGGCTATATGGAGGCTATCTAAATTTTATAAGCATGAGTCTTGTGGACAGTGCACACCTTGTAGAGAAGGAACTGGATGGGTTATGCGATCAATGGAAAAACTAATATATGGTCATGCAGAAAACCATGATATTGATATTTTAAAAAATGTTTGCGATCAAATTGAAGGTCATACGATATGTGCTTTAGGAGATGCTGCGGCTTGGCCTGTTCAAGGTTTAATTAAACATTTTAGATATGTGCTTGAAGATAGAATTAAAGATTATAAAAATAATGTATTAAAGGTTGCAGAGTAAATTATGATTAAATTATTGGTAGATGGTCAGGAAGTAGAAGTAGAAGAAGGTTCTACATTGATGCAAGCATGTGAAAAAAATGGAGCAGAAATTCCTCGTTTTTGTTTCCATGATAGGCTTTCTATTGCGGGTAATTGTAGAATGTGTCTGGTTGAATTAGAAGGATCTCCTAAGCCAGTTGCTAGCTGTGCAATGCCGGCTTCCGAAGGGATGAAAATCATTACAAAATCTTCTTCAGTAAAAAAGGCCAGAGAAGGTGTTATGGAATTTTTACTTATTAATCATCCATTAGATTGTCCTATATGTGATCAAGGTGGGGAGTGTGATCTTCAGGATCAGGCATTATATTATGGAAGGGGTATGAGTAGATTTGAAGAGGACAAGAGAGCAGTAGATAATAAACCTTTTGGGCCTTTAATTAAAACTACTATGACTAGATGTATTCATTGTACTCGATGTGTAAGATTTATGGATGAGGTAGCAGGTGTCCATGAATTAGGAGCAGTTGGAAGAGGAGAAGATATGGAGATATTTTCTAGCTCTCCATCTGGATTAGGTGGTGAATTAAATGGAAATATAATTGATTTATGTCCGGTGGGAGCACTTACTTCTGCTCCTTATGCTTTTAAAGCAAGACCTTGGGAGCTAGATAAGGTCAATTCTATTGATGTCTTAGACGGTTTAGGTTCAGCAATACAAATTGGGTCTAAAGATGGAGAAGTCTTGAGAGTTCTTCCAAGGTTAAATGAAGATATTAACGAGGAATGGATATCAGATAAGACTAGATTTGCAATTGATGGCCTTAAAAACCAAAGGCTAGATGTTCCTTATATTAGAAATAGTAGTGGTAATTTACAAAAATGTTCATGGGAGCAAGCGTTCCAATTGATGGCAAATAGAGTTTCTAAAATAAATTCTTCTGAAATTGCTGGTTTAGCTGGAAATCAAATGTGTCTTGAGTCAATGGTATCTCTTTTAGATTTAATGAAGTCTTTAAATGTAGATAATTTAGATTGTAGACCAAGAAATTCTAATATGCCTATTTCGCATAACAATAAAGCATCGTGGTTATTTAATCCTACTATTAGAGGTATTGAAGAATCGGATTTAATTCTTATGATAGGTACTGAGCCTAGATATGAGGCTGCTATGTTGGATGCAAGAATCAGAAAAGTATGGCTGAAAAATAAAATTTTTATTGCTAGAATAGGAGGAGGAGCAAAAAGCACTTACCCTATTAATGAAATTGGTAACGATCCTAGCATTATTGATAGTATTTATAGAGGAGATCATTCCTTTAATAAAAAATTAATAAAATCTTCTAAACCATTGTTTATAATAGGACAAAATATATTTACAAGATCAGATTCTATTGGAATTTTAGGTCGAATAAGAGAGATAGCAAAAAAACATAATGCTTTTAATGATAAATGGAATGGTGTTGGTATATTACAAAATACTGCAAATATAGTTGCAGGGCTTGAAATAGGGTTTGTGCCGAAATTAAAAACGTCTTTAAATACCAATAAGATTTTAAATAATTTTGAAAATGGGAAAATTAAGTTTCTTTGGTCTTTAGGTAGAGATGATTTAGATATTAATAATAAAAATGCTGATTCTTTTTTGGTTTATCAAGGCCATCATGGTGATAAAGGTGCTGAGTTAGCAGATGTTATTTTACCAGGATCTGCATATACAGAAAAAAATGCTACTTATATTAATACAGAGGGTAGAGTTCAAAATGCATATGCAGCAGTTTCACCTCCAGGAAGTGCCAAAGAAGATTGGAAAATAATTAGAGCTTTTTCTTCATATATAGATAAAACTTTACCGTATAATAACCTAGAAGAATTGAGAAATAGGATTTCAGAAATTAATAATGGTCTTACTACTGAGAATTTTTTAATTAAAGCAGAAAATAATGATATTGGAGACCCTAAAACTTCTTTATTAAAGGAAGAGATTACAAACGAGAAATTAAACTTTTTTATGAGTTGTAATATTTCTAGAGCGTCTGAAACAATGGCTAAATGTATTATAACACAACAAGGTAAATGATATATGTTAGATATTATTAATTATGATGCTTTTTTATTTTTAATAACGATTTTTGCCAAGATTTTGGTATTAGTTATTCCTTTACTTATAATTGTGGCTTTTCTTACATATGCTGAGCGCAAAGTTATTGCTGCAGTTCAATTAAGAAAAGGTCCTAATGTTGTAGGTCCTTTTGGACTCTTACAACCTCTGGCAGATGGATTAAAGTTATTTTCGAAAGAGTCAATATTTCCTACTGTAGCTAATAAATTTATATTTATTTTAGCACCTATGGTGGCATTTGGATTATCCATAGCCGCGTGGGCAGTTATTCCAGTAGCAGATGGTTGGGTAATATCAAATATAAATGTAGGAATTCTTTATCTTTTTGCAATCTCTTCGCTATCGGTATACGGAATTATCATGGCTGGTTGGGCAAGTAACTCAAAATATGCGTTTATGGGAGCTTTAAGGTCTGCTGCACAAATGGTTTCATATGAGGTATCAATAGGGTTAGTTATAGTAACCGTTTTAGTTTGTGTAGGTTCTTTAAATTTAGGAAAAATAGTATATGCTCAACAAAATACCTGGTTTATTTTTCCTTTATTCCCTATGTTTATAGTTTTTTTTATATCAGCTTTAGCAGAAACAAATAGGGCCCCGTTTGATTTGCCAGAAGATGAATCATCATTAGTAGGAGGATATTTCACAGAATATTCTTCTATGTTGTTTGCAATGTTTTTTTTGGGGGAATATGCTGCAATGATAATGATGAGCGGTATGACCACAATATTATTTTTAGGTGGTTGGCTAGCGCCATTTGATATTGCTTTATTAAATAAAGTTCCTGGAATAATATGGTTTGCAGGAAAAACTTCTTTAATTCTTTTTCTATTTTTATGGGTAAGGGCTACTTTTCCTAGATTTAGATATGATCAATTAATGCGAATTGGCTGGAAAGTATTTTTACCGTTATCGTTACTATGGGTGGTTTTAACTTCAGGATTTTTAATAGTGTTTGATTTATTACCGGGAAATGTATGAGATTATGATTAAAAAATTATATAGAACATTTTGGTTTGCAATATTGGGAGAGCTTATTTCTGGTATGTATTTAACTTTAAAGTACATGTTCAAAAAGCCTGTAACAATTAATTATCCTTTTGAAAAAGGTCCATTAAGCCCAAGATTTAGAGGAGAACATGCTCTCAGACGCTATGCTAGTGGAGAAGAAAGATGTATAGCTTGCAAATTATGTGAAGCTGTGTGTCCGGCTCTAGCAATAACAATTGAATCTGAACCAAGAAAAGATGGAAGTAGAAGAACTACTCGTTATGATATTGACATGACAAAGTGCATTTATTGTGGTCTATGTGAAGAAGCTTGTCCAGTGGACGCTATTGTTCAGGGTCCAAACTATGAATTTGCCAAGGAAACTCGACCAGAATTGCTCTATGATAAAGAAAAACTCCTTGAAAATGGTGATAGATGGGAAGCAGTTTTATCAAAAAATTTAATATCGGACAAAAAGTATAGATAGATTTCAGAAAGAAGTAATTATATGGTATCAATATTCTTTTATTTATTTGCATTTATATTAATTTTTTCATCAGTTTTTGTAATTACTGCAAAAAATCCAGTCCACTCAGTATTTTTTCTTATATTGTCATTTTTTAATGCTACTGGTTTGTTTGTATTAATGGGTGCTGAATTTTTAGCTATGTTGTTATTAATTGTTTATGTAGGGGCTGTAGCTGTATTGTTTCTATTTGTTATAATGATGTTAAATATAGATTTTAAATCTTTAAGAACTGGAATAATGAAAAATGCTCGCCTAGGTTTAATTATTGGTGTTGTTTTATTGGCAGAAATTATTTTTTCCATTATGGGAATGCATTATGGTAAAGATAAAATTTTAGGCACTAACTTAAGTGTGGTGAGTAACGAAATAGAAAATACCAGATTATTAGGAAATGTTTTATATACAGATTATATTTATTTATTTCAAACTGCAGGTTTAATTTTATTAGTAGCTATGGTTGGTGCAATTGTTTTAACTCATAGAAAAAGGGATAATGTTAGAAAGCAAGATGCTACAAAGCAAGTTTTAAGAAATAAATCTGAAACTTTAAATATAAATGATATTGAAATAGGAAAAGGGGCTTAAAGTGATGTTAAATATATCTTTAGCTCATTATTTAATATTATCTTCTATAGTATTCACAATAGGTATATTTGGAGTATTTCTTAATAGAAAAAATTTAATAATCATTCTTATGTCTATTGAACTAATGTTGCTCGCTGTAAATATTAATTTTATAGCCTTTTCAACGCACTTAAATTTAATATTAGGACAAGTTTTTGCATTATTTGTATTAACAGTAGCTGCAGCTGAAGCGGCAATAGGTTTAGCAATTTTAGTAGTATTTTTTAGGTCTAGAGGTTCTATAGCTGTAGACGATGCAAATAATATGAAGGGTTAATATGTTAAAATTATTAGTTTTTCTTCCATTGTTAGGCGCATTATTAAGTGGTATTTTTCCCAAATTCATAGGAAAAAAAGGAGCTATGTACATTCCTACAATTCTTTGTGGAATATCGTTTATATTTTCAATTATTTTGTTACATAATGCTATTTTGGGAGAGTCTTATGTAATAAATTTAGCTACATGGATTAACTCTGGATATTTTCAAATAAATTGGGCGTTAAAGCTAGATATGCTTAGTTCTGTAATGCTTTTTGTAGTGATGTTAGTTTCTACTTTAGTTCATTTATATTCAATTGGATATATGGATCGTGATCCTCATCAAGCAAGATTTTTTTCTTATTTATCTCTATTTACCTTTGCAATGTTAATGCTAGTTACTTCTAATAATTTCATACAATTATTTTTTGGCTGGGAAGGAGTTGGTTTATGCTCATATTTATTAATAGGTTTTTGGTTCAAAAAACAATCTGCAAATGCTGCAGCCATAAAAGCTTTTTTAGTAAATAGAGTAGGTGATTTAGGTTTAATATTGGGGATATGTCTAATTTATTTTAAATTTAATTCACTTGATTATAATACAGTATTTGAATCAGTAACTTTAATAAAAGATAACTCTTTTTCCTTATTAAATATAGAAATTCCAATTATAGAGCTGTGTTGTTTTCTACTTTTTATTGGGGCTATGGGTAAGTCTGCACAAATTATATTACATACATGGTTAGCTGATGCAATGGAAGGACCCACTCCTGTTTCAGCGTTAATTCATGCAGCTACTATGGTTACAGCAGGTGTGTTTTTAGTTGCAAGATGTTCTCCCATATTTGAATATGCCCCTTATGCTTTAGGATTCGTTACTATTGTTGGCGCCCTTACTTCTATTTTTGCTGCTTATGTAGCAATAACTCAAAACGATATAAAAAAAATAATTGCATATTCAACATGTAGTCAACTAGGATACATGTTTTTTGCATGTGGTGTTTCAGCTTATTCAGCTGGAATGTTTCATTTAATGACACATGCCTTCTTTAAAGCATTATTGTTTTTGGGAGCAGGTTCAGTAATACATGCCTTATCCGATGAACAAGATATTAGAAAAATGGGTGGTTTATATAAGGCTTTACCTTACACCTGCGTAGGCATGTGGATTGGTTCGCTAGCTTTAGCTGGACTTCCTCCATTTGCTGGATTTTTTTCTAAGGATATTATTTTAGAAGCCGCGTGGGCATCACATACCATTATAGGTGGGTTTGCTTTTTACATAGGTTTGCTTGCAGCTTTGTTGACTGCTTTTTATTCTTGGAAAATATTATTCATGGTTTTTCATGGAAAGTCTCGTGGTGACATCAGTAGTGCTCATGAATCTCCATTAACAATTTTAATTCCTCTAACAATTTTATCTATTGGTGCTATTTTTTCTGGTTGGTTAGGAAAGCCTATGATAGATACTCATCATGATTTTTGGCATGGTACAATATTAATTTTAGATAATCATGAGGCTTTAAAAAATGCGCACCATGCTCCAATATGGGTTAAAATCTCTCCAATTATTGTTGCTTTGATTGGTATATTTATTGCTTGGGTTCTGTATATAAAACGATTGAATTTTACTCAATTTTTATGTGAACGTTTCAGTTTTTTATATAGATGTTCATTGAATAAATTATGGTTTGATGAAGTTTATGAATATTTAATCTGCCAACCATTAAAAAAGTGTGGTGATATTTTATGGAAAAAAGGAGATATAGGAGTTATCGATAGATTTGGCCCTGATGGAATTGTCAATGTGTGTAGAAAAATAGCTATGAGGATAAAATCTATTCAAACAGGCTATGTTTATCATTACGCATTCGCAATGTTTATAGGATTAATCGCAATATTTAGCTGGCAATTTTTACTACTTTTTGGATGGGTTTAGGACATGACTAATTGGCCGATATTATCTCTAATGGTTTTTATACCATTATTTGGGGCTTTCATAATATCTTTAATTGATGGTGAAGAAAAAAATATAGTTAAAAATAGTAAAATGGTAACTTTATGGACATCTATGGTGGTGTTTATATTATCTATATTTTTATGGGCCACGTTT
Source organism: Candidatus Pelagibacterales bacterium (assembly GCA_002715265.1). Lineage (GTDB taxonomy): Bacteria > Pseudomonadota > Alphaproteobacteria > TMED109 > TMED109. The sequence goes on along the minus strand of PAYS01000022.1, from coordinate 14,058 downwards.
CCAACTGATCCAGGGTTTCATTTTATTGAAGAAGTAAATATTTTTTCTTCTGTTGGAATATCATACAGATTAGGGGTTGATGGAATTTCAATGTTATTTGTAGTTTTGTCTGCTTTTTTAGTTCCTATATGTATTTTATCTAGCTGGAAATCTATTAAAATAAGAGTTAAGGAGTATATGATATTATTTTTGATTTTAGAATCATTAATGATTGGTACATTTTCTGCCTTAGATCTTTTATTATTTTACATATTTTTTGAGGCATTATTAATACCTATGTTTTTTATCATAGGAATATGGGGAGGACCTAGAAAGGTTTATGCTGCTTTTAAATTCTTTTTATATACATTAGCAGGGTCTGTTTTATTTCTCCTAGCCATAATATTAATGGCATACCATTCGGGCACATTTGATATAAGAGAATTATTAAGTCATAATTTTTCTTACCAATTACAATTAATACTTTGGCCAGCTTTGTTTATTTCTTTTGCAGTTAAAACACCTATGTGGCCTTTTCATACTTGGCTTCCTGACGCTCATGTAGAGGCTCCCACAGCTGGATCAGTAATATTAGCAGGAGTATTATTGAAAGTTGGTGGTTATGGATTTATTCGTTTTTCTATACCAATGCTTCCGAATGCTAGTGAGTACTTTAGTGGGTTTGTGTTTGTATTAGGAGTTATAGCGGTAATATATGCTTCATTAGTTGCTTTAATGCAAACGGATATGAAAAAATTAATTGCTTATTCATCTGTTGCTCATATGGGCTATGTTATTATTGGTCTATTTACATTTCAACAAGAAGGGATTGATGGTGCTATAATTCAAATGCTTAGCCATGGAGTAGTATCCGCAGCACTTTTCTTATGTATAGGAGTTTTATATGATAGACAACACTCAAGACTAATTTCTGATTATGGTGGTGTTGTTGAAAAGATGCCAAAATTTTCTTTAATTTTTATGATCTTTTTACTTGCCTCAATTGGCTTACCTGGTACTAGTGGTTTTGTAGGAGAAGTCTTAGTACTTATAGCTGCATATAAAGTTAATGGATATCTAGCATTATTTACTGGTTTAGGCATGATACTAGGGGCTGCATATATGTTATGGCTTTACAAAAGAGTTATTTTTGGAAAAGTTACCAATGATAAAGTAACGTTATTAAAGGATTTAGATTATAGAGAAGTTTGTATTTTTATACCCTTAATTATTGGTGTATTTTGGATAGGTTTATACCCAGAAAGCTTTTCTATAGAATTTAGAGATGATGTTGCAAGTTTAATCTCTAACTTAGATTTAGTAATTTCTATTAATAATAATTAGATGTATTGGAGTAAAAATTGAATTCTTTAATAGATAACAGTAATTTAATATTAGCTTTACCCGAAATATTCTTGGCTTTATGGTTACTTATTTTTATTCCTCTAGGTGTTTATTCAGGAGGGTCTTTAGCAGTAAGACAATCTTATTTTTCTCTATTTGCAGTTATTGGATTGCTGGGTACATTTTTAATATTATTATCTGGAGGTTATAAAGCAACTATAGCTTTCAATGATTTAATAGTTTCAGATAAATTAGTAGTTTATATGAAATCTTTGGTTCTAGTTGCTGGAATACTAATTTTTTCTATCTCAGAAAGATATAGAAGCTTAGAAAAGTTATTCATTTTTGAATACCCTGTTTTAGTTCTATTTTCCATTTTAGGTATGTTAATAATGATATCTTCAAACGATTTTATTACTTTATATATGGGGCTAGAATTGCAGTCTTTGTCACTTTATGTTTTAGCAGCTATGAAAAAAGACTCTAAAAACTCTTCTGAAGCAGGATTAAAGTACTTCATTTTAGGTGCAATTGCATCAGGGTTTTTATTATTTGGTGTATCTTTAATCTTTGGTATAACAGGAACAACGTCATTTACAACTTTGGCTACGAGCTTTTCAAACATGTCATTAAATCAACCTTTATTAGTTTTTGCCATAATAATGATTTTATCTGCAATGGCATTTAAAATTTCTATTGCACCTTTTCATATGTGGACACCAGATGTATATGAAGGTGCTCCAACATCTATAACTGCTTTTTTTGCTGTAGTTCCCAAAATAGCTGCATTTGCAGTTTTGATGAGAATATTATTCATAGCTTTTTATGAAATTTCCTTTATTTGGCAGCAGATATTAATAGTAATGTCAATATTATCTATTTTTGTTGGTGCATTTGGGGCTTTATTGCAGACTTCTATAAAAAGACTAATGGCTTATAGTACAATTAGTAATGTAGGTTATGTATTATTATCTTTATCTTTAGCTACTTCTATTGGTTTAGAAAGTTCTATTATATATATTACTATTTATACAGTTTCTACTTTAGGTGTATTCGCTTTTATCTTATCTATGGAAAAGGAAAAAGTATTATTAGATAAAATATCAAGTTTTTCTGGTTTATCTAAATCTCATCCATTTTATGCATTAACATTTACAATTTTACTACTTTCTTTGGCCGGGTTGCCACCTCTAGCTGGTTTTTTTGCAAAATTTTATATTTTTAGATCATTGATTATTGGAGATATGTTATGGGTTGCAGTTATTGGGATATTAGGTAGTGTGGTTGCTGCATATTATTATTTAAAAATTATTAAAATAATGTATTTAGATGACTCAGAAGAATTACTAAATATAAATTCTAATAACTACATTAAATATGTTTTAGGTTTTTGTGCATTTTTAGTAATATCTTTTATATTTTTTGCAGATAGTTTGATTGAATTTTGTATTAATATAAGTAAAGCTATAGTTTTGTGATAAATAATAAATTACCTATAAATTATAAATTATTTCATTTTGATGAAATAGAATCCACAATGTTAACATTAAAAGAAATGGCTTTTCAAGGTGTAGAAGTCGGAACTATAGTTTGTGCTAAAAAACAAAAGCAAGGTAGAGGAAGGCATGGACGTGAATGGATATCACCTCTAGGAAATTTATATTTTTCCTATTTACGGAAAGCGGAAAACAAAAATTCAAATTCTGTATTTGCTCCAGTTTTTATTGTTTCAATTGCACTTGCAAAAGCAATTAATTTAATCTCTAAAAATAAAATAATACCAATGCTTAAATGGCCAAATGATGTCTTAGTTAATAATTCTAAGTTAGCAGGCATTTTAATAGAAAGTTTTGTAGATAAAGATAATAGAAATCTACTGAATATAGGAGTAGGTGTAAATGTGTCATCTCATCCTTCAAATACAATATACCCCGCTACTAATCTTAAAAATGAAGGATTAGAAATAACTTCTAATGAGTTATTAATATGTTTTTTTAATTGTTTAAATATGGTTGAAGATATATTAGTCAATAAAGGGTTAAATGAAATATTTAAAATTTGGCAAGAATATTCTTATAAAATTGGAACAAAAATATCAGTGAAAATTGGAAATAAAAAAATAACTGGTTCTTATAATGGTATAGATGAAAAAGGAAGTTTGATTTTAAATATAAATAATAAAAACATAAAAATACTTACAGGAGAAATTTTTGTTTTATGATTAACAAATTTATAGATAAAAATATGATGGTAATTGATGTTGGAAACACCAATACTGTTATAGCAGTAATTAATGATAAGGGTATAGATAAGAAGTGGAGACTTGCTACTTTACTTAATAGAACTTCAGATGAATATACCATCATTTTTGATTCTTTTTTGGAAGGCGCATTTGATAGAAATGATATTACTAATATTATTATATCATCTGTTGTTCCTTCAGTAGTATATGAATTAAAGAATTGTATCCATAATTATTTTAATATATCGGCAAAAATAATAGGAACTGATATTTTCCCTGATATAGATATTTTATTAGATAGGCCTGATGAAGTAGGAGCTGACAGATTAGTAAACAGTCTGGCAGCATTTAAACTATATGGAGGAAATAAGATAATAGTTGATTTTGGTACAGCTACTACTTTTGATGTAGTTAATGATAAAGGTTGTTATTTAGGGGGAGTAATAGCTCCTGGAGTCCTTCTTTCAATGGATGCGTTAGACAAAGCTACCGCAAGACTTCCAAGAATTTCAATTTCTACTCCTACAAAAGTAATAGGGGATAGCACTGTATCGGCAATGAAGTCTGGAGTCTATTGGGGGTATATTGGACTAATGGAAGGAATAGTATCTAAAATTAAGCTAGAATATGGAAAAGATATGGATGTAATTGCTACTGGAGGCCTAGCAAGCTTGTTTAATGCGGATACAGATCAAATAAATATAATTGATGATGATTTAACCTTAAAAGGTATTGCCTTGACTTGGAATAGTAAATTATCGGTTTTTAATAGATGAAGATTCCAAATCCTAAAAAAGATGAATTATATTTTTTACCTCTTGGTGGTTCAGGAGAGATAGGAATGAATTTTAATTTATATGGTTATAAAGGTAAATGGTTGATAGTGGACTGTGGTGTTACTTTTGGAGATAATATTCATGGTTCAATTGATGTGGCTATGCCTGATATTGTATCTATTGAGAATGAAAAAGAAAAATTATGTGGTTTATTGTTAACTCATGCGCATGAAGATCATATAGGGGCTGTTCATCATTTATGGCCATATTTAAAATGTCCTGTTTATGCTACTGAATTTGCTGCTGAAATATTGAAGAGAAAGCTGTCAGAGGTTGGGTTAGAAGATGAGGTCGAAATAAATATAATTGATATCAATTCTAAATTAACTATTGAAAAATTTAAAATTGAGGTAATTAGCATGACTCATTCTATTTTGGAACCTGTATCACTAATAATTGAAACAGAAGTAGGTAAAATATTTCATACTGGAGATTGGAAGATTGATTATAACCCTCAAATGGGTAAAGGTCTTGAAAAGACCAAATTAATAGAACTTGCTAATCAAAATATTTTAGCCATGGTATGTGATTCTACTAACGTTTTTGAAACGGGTTATTCTGGTTCTGAAGAGGATGTAATAAGTTCATTAACAAAAATAATTAACAGTAGTAAAAATAGAGTGTTTGTTACAACTTTTGCTTCTAATATTGTCAGGTTAAGGACTATATCAAAGATAGCAATTACTGCTGGAAGAAGAGTGGCTCTAGTGGGTCAATCAATGTGGAGAATGGTAGATGCAGCTAAGCAGTGCGGATATTTACATGATTTACCTAGTTTTATATCTGAAAAAGATGTTGGGTTATTTCCAAAAAATAAGATATTAATTATATGTACAGGGTCACAAGGAGAACCTCGTGCTGCTCTAAGTAGGATTACTAATGGAATACATAAGGATGTAAATATTTCAGAAGGAGATTGTATAGTATTTTCTTCAAGGGTAATTCCTGGAAATGAAATTTCTATATTTAATTTACAAAATAAATTATCTGATTTAGGCGTTGAAATAATTGAATCTAGTAAAGATAATTTAGTTCATGTTAGTGGTCATCCATCGAGAAATGAACTTTCAGATATGTACTCATGGGTCAAACCTAATACTTTGATTGCAGTTCATGGAGAGAATAGACATATTAATGAGCATGTAAAGTATGCAAAAGAACAGCAAATTCCTAATGCTTTATCTGCCAGAAATGGAACAATAATTCAATTAGGACCTGGTGATCCAAGATATATTGGAGAGGTTGAATCTGGGCGTTTAGTTTTGGATGGCAATGATATAATTAGTAGAGATTCTGAAGTTTTTAAATTAAGACATAAAATGATGTATAATGGAGCTATTTATGTTGTATTAGTTATGGATAAATCGTTTAATTTATTGCATTCTCCAAGTATTATGCTAGAGGGTGTTGCTGAAGTAATAAATGAAGATGACCCTATAATAAAAACAAAACAATTTATAATAAGTGAAATTGACAAATATAAAAAAGCGAGAGGTTTTAGTAAAGAGTATATAGAAAACACAATTACCGACTTTGTAAAAAAATTTATAAGACAAGAATATTCTAAGAGGCCAATTGTAAAAGTAGAAGTTATTGTTAACAAAAAATAAGGATTTAAAATGATAGGAAAATTAAATCATGTAGCTATAGCAGTACCAAATGTTGAAAATGCAGCAAGTAAGTATAAAGATATGTTAGGAGCCAAGGTATCGGATATAATAGAATTACCTGATCATGGAGTAAAAACTATATTTGTTAATTTAAATAATACAAAAATTGAATTGATTGAACCTTTGGGTGAAAGTTCTCCAATTGAAAGTTATTTAAAAAGAAAACCCGATGGAGGCATGCATCATATTTGTTATGAGGTCCAAAATATTAATGACGCTTGTAAAAAACTGACTGATAATGGTGCAACTATTTTAGGTTCTGGAAAACCAAGTATTGGTGCTCATGGTAAGCCAGTAATTTTTTTGCATCCTAAAAATTTTAACGGTACTTTAATTGAATTAGAAGAGGTTTAATTATTTATGTCTTTTTTTGAGAGCTTTGTTGTTTACGTAGTAGTTTGGTGGATACTTTTTTTTATTTTTTTACCAATAGGAATCAAGAAAAGTAGTAATTTAATACCAGGGCAAGATAGTGGTGCTCCTGAGAAGACTTTTTTATGGAAAAAAATTTTTGTAGTGAGTCTTATAGCATTAGCTTTAACATTTATAATTATTTATTTAATAGATAATAAAATAGTTAGTATTATTAATTAAATTTATATAATTGAATTTATAGGTGAGTTTAATATGAAACGTAGTAATTTCTTTTTGCCTACTATTAAAGAGAACCCTGTTGAAGCGAAAATAAATTCTCATAGATTGATGCTTCGTTCTGGAATGATAAGACAATCTTCATCTGGAATTTATTCATGGCTTCCTTTAGGTCTTAGAGTATTAAAAAATATTGAAAGAATAATTAGAAAAGGACAGAACCTGATAGCTCAAGAAGTATTAATGCCTACTATACAAGATTCAGAAATATGGAAGAAGTCTGGTAGGTATAATGATTATGGAAAAGAAATGCTCACCTTTACAGATAGACATGATCGTGAATTACTTTATGGACCAACTAATGAAGAATTAATAACAGAAATTTTTTCTAAAAATGTCATGAGTTATAAGAGTTTGCCGTTAAATTTATATCATATTCAATGGAAATTTAGAGATGAGATTAGGCCTAGATTTGGAGTAATGAGAGGTAGAGAGTTCTTAATGAAGGATGCATATTCATTCGATGTAACTCCAGAAAGTGCAATTATTTCATATAATAAAATGTTTGTTAATTACTTAAAAATTTTTCATGAGTTAGGACTTAAAGCTATTCCTATTGCTGCTGATACAGGTCCAATAGGAGGTGATTTAAGCCATGAGTTTATAATACTAGCGGATAATGGTGAGTCAGAAATTTATTTTGATAATAGAATTCTGGAATTATCTTTACCAGATATAAATTATTTTGATGAACAAGATATAAATGATATAGTTTCCAAATGGACATCATTTTATACAGCTGCTGATGATAAGTTTAATAATGATGAATTTAATAAAAGTGTTGATAAAAATAATAGAAAAACCAATAAAGGCATTGAAATAGGACATTTATTTTATTTTGGTCAAAAGTATTCAACACCACTAAAAGCAAATGTTAATGATAAAGATGGCAACAACATACCTGTTTATATGGGTTCCTACGGAATTGGTGTGTCAAGATTAGCAGGTGCCATAATTGACGCTTATAATGATGAAAAAGGTATAATTTGGCCTGAAAGTGTTGCTCCATTTTTAACAAGTATTATAAATGTAAAATATAATGATGATAAATGCCGATCTTTTTGTGAAGATTTATATTCTAAATTACAAAAATTAAAGATATCAGTTCTATATGATGATCGTAATGAGGGACCTGGCACAAAAATGACTGAAATGGATTTAATAGGTATTCCTTGGCAATTTAGAGTAGGGCCTAGAGGAATAAGTAATAATGTCATAGAACTATTTAATAGAAAAACCAGTAAATCAACAGAAATAAGTATTTCTGAAGTAGATAATTATCTAACAAAATTATTTTTGGATAAATAAATTGTTTTATAATTATGAATTATGGATTGCATACCGATATTTAAGAGCAAGAAGAGATGACGGGTTTATTTCAATTGTAAGTTGGTTTTCTCTTATAGGTATTTCACTAGGCGTGGCAGCATTAATAATCGTTATGTCTGTAATGAATGGGTTTAGAGAAGAATTATTGACAAGAATTATGGGTTTGAATGGTCATGCAACATTATATTTTGATGAAAAAAATATTTCTAATAATAATTTTGAAAATATCCAAAATACATTATTTAACTTTTCTGAAATTAAGAAAGTGTCTGCATTAGTTGAATCTACCGTAATGATATCTAATAATGATATCAATAGAGGAGTAATATTAAAAGGTATATCTTTAAACGACTTAAAAAGTAATGATCTCTTAATAGAAAATATTGACATAGAGACTATTAAACTTTTTGGAGAGAAAAATTTTATCATTTTAGGCAAAAGATTATCTACTAATTTAGGACTTAAACAAGGGGATAGTATACAGTTAATTGCTCCAACTGGGACTAATACACCATTTGGAAAAGCTCCTTCAGCAAAAAAGTTTATTTTTGCAGGAACTTTTGATGTTGGAATGTATGAATATGACTCATCAGTAATTTTTATGAAAATAAATGATTTGAGACAGTTTTTAGGAATGAGCGAAAACTATATAGATAAAATAGAAATAAAGTATTTTAACCCTGAGTCAGCTGAAATACTAAATAGTAATATAGAAGATGTATTAAATGCTACGCAAACACAAGACTTCATTTTAATTCCATGGATGGAGAGGCATAAACAATTATCTAATGCCCTAGAAGTTGAAAAAAATGTAATGTTTATAATTTTAAGCTTAATTATATTGGTAGCAGCATTCAATATTATTAGTTCAATGATAATGTTAGTTAGAGATAAACAGGCAAGTATTTCAATTTTAAAAACAATTGGTATGTCAGATTATTCAGTATTAAAGGTATTCATGATGGTTGGCTCTTCAATAGGTTTACTTGGAACTATTACTGGCTTATTTATTGGTGTAATATTTTCGAAAAATATAAATTATATCAAAGGTTTATTAGAAAAAATATCAGGTACTAATATTTTTGAAGCTGAAATATATTTTCTTTCTAGCTTGCCTGCAAAAATTAACTTCAGTGAGGTTTTAGTTGTAGCTTTCTTTTCATTTTTTATAACGGTCATAGCTACTATTTATCCTGCGTGGAGAGCTTCAAAATTGGATCCTGTAAAGGTTCTTAGGCATGTCTAATAAAAATATAGTTTTAGAATTTAAAAATGTTATTCATACTTATTTTCAAGGTAATTCCTCTATAGAAGTATTAAAAAATATAAATTTTATTTTACCACGTAATTGTATAATAGGAATAATTGGTAATTCTGGTTCTGGAAAATCAACATTTCTTCAATTAGCAGGATTATTAGAAACTGTTCAAAAAGGAAATGTAATTATAAATGCTACTTACACTGAAAAATTAAAAAGTTTAGAAAAAACAAAAATTAGAAGAAATCATATTGGTTATGTTTATCAAAAAATTCACCTTTTGCCAGAATTTAATGCATTAGAAAATATTATTATTCCGCAAAGATTATTAGGAAAAAATTATAAAAGTTCTAAAAAAAAAGCAATGGAATTTTTATCAATGATGAAACTTACAAATAGAAGTATGCATAGACCGTCTAGTTTGTCGGGAGGAGAGCAACAAAGAGTCGCAATAGCTAGAGCTCTTATAAATAATCCAGATTTAATTATAGCTGATGAGCCTACGGGTAATTTAGACAGTGATTCTTCAGAAATAGTTACTAATTTATTATTTGAAAGTTTAAGAAAAACTAAGTCTTCTGCTTTAATTGCTACACATAGTGAAGAATTATCAAAAAAAGTAGATATTGTATATAAAATAGATAAAGGTAAATTATATAAAATTTAAAAATATATAATTTCTTTCTTATAAAATAATGTATACAATTCTTCTATGGTTGATAATTATGGTTTTATACATTTAAGGTGCAGATCATCATATTCATTGGCAGAAGGCGCGATAAAAATTGATGAGCTTATTGATTTGGCATTATCAAATAATATGCCAGCAATTGCATTAACAGATAATGGTAATTTATTTGGTGCATTAGAATTTTCTCTAAAAGCTGCTAAAAAAGGTCTTCAGCCTATACTAGGTTGCATTTTAGATATTGATTTAGATAATTCTAATAATAACTTTACAAGTAATCAAAATATATCAAAGATATTGCTCATAGCTTCAAATAGTATCGGTTGGAAGAATTTATCAATTTTAGCAACTAAAAGTTTTTTAGATAGTACAACATCACAACAAAGACCTCTCAAAATAGAGGAAATTTTTAAATATTCTGAAGGTTTAATTTGTTTGTTAGGAGGAATTTATGGGCCTATTGGGATATGTTTCCTTAATAATAAAGTTGATAAAGCAAGAAATTTAGCAATTTCTTTTAAAAATAATTTTAAAGATAATTTATTTATTGAAATTATGCGGCATGGCTTTGAAGAAGAAGAATTGATAGAGAAAAAATTTTTAAATTTGTCAAATGATTTGAATATACCAATTGTAGCTACAAATAATATATATTTCGATAATAAGGATATGTTTGAATCGCATGATTGTTTGATGTGCATTTCTCAAGGAGTTACTTTAAGTGATCCTAATAGATTTCGAATTAATAATGAACATTATTTTAAAAATTTCCAAGAAATGAAGGTATTATTTTCAGATATACCAATTGCTTTAAGCAATACAATAATAGTTGCAAAGAAATGTTCTTTGTTACTTGAAGAAAAGTCTCCTGTGCTACCCACATATCCAAAAATTAAAAATTTGTCAGAACATGACACATTGATAAAAGAGTCAGAAGCTGGTCTTAATTTAAGATTGAAAAATATTGGTGCAAATGGATATTCTTCAAATTTTAATAAAAATATCTATATGGAAAGATTAAGTTATGAGTTAGACATAATATCTAAAATGGGTTTTTCTGGATATTTTTTAATAGTTTCTGAATTTGTAAATTGGGCAAAAGAAAATAATATTCCAGTTGGGCCAGGAAGAGGTTCTGGAGCTGGTTCTTTGGTGGCGTGGTGTTTAGGTATCACAAATTTAGATCCTATAAAGTTTAATTTGCTGTTTGAAAGGTTTTTAAACCCTGAAAGAATTTCAATGCCAGATTTTGATATAGATTTTTGTCAAATAAAAAGAGATGAAGTAATTGAACATGTAAAAGATACTTATGGTGAAGATAGAGTTGCTCAAATAATTACTTTTGGATCTTTGCAAGCGAGAGGCGTGCTAAGAGATGTTGGTAGAGTTTTAGAAATGCCATATGGTCAGGTTGATGAATTATGTAGGCTTGTTCCAAATTTTCCGGGTGCTACAGTTACTTTAAAAGATGCCATTAATGATGAGCCTCGGTTAGTTGCTGCAAAAGAGTCAGGTGAAGAAGTATCTCAATTATTTGAAATTTCTTTGAAACTAGAAGGATTATATAGGAATGCTGCAACTCATGCAGCCGGAGTAGTAATAGGTAATAAACCCTTAGTAAATATAATACCTCTTTATAAAGATGCAAAAGCTAATTTACCTGCAACTCAATATAATATGAAATACACAGAATTATCTGGTTTAGTAAAGTTTGATTTTTTAGGATTAAAAACTTTATCTATATTAGAAATGGCCTCTAAACTCTTACAGAGTATTGACAATACTTTTGATATAGAAAATATTCCATTGAATGATAAATCTACATATGACCTTATCAGTTCTGGTGAAACAATAGGTATATTTCAATTAGAAAGCCAAGGAATGCGTGAAGTTCTTCAGTCTCTTAAGCCTGATAGATTTGAAGATATTATTGCAGTTGTAGCTCTATATAGACCTGGTCCTATGGATAATATACCGTCATTTGTGGATAGAAAACATGGACGAGAGAAAGTCCAGGTTCTACATCCATTACTTGAAGATATTTTAAAAGAAACATATGGTATAATGATCTATCAAGAACAAGTTATGGAAATTGCTCAGAAACTTGCTGGTTATTCTCTTGGAGAAGCAGATTTATTAAGAAGAGCTATGGGTAAAAAAATTAAAGCGGAGATGGATGCACAAAAAGAAAATTTTGTTTCAGGTGCTAAAGAAAATAATATAACTAATGATATCTCTTCTAAAATATTTGAGTTAATTTCTCCTTTTGCAGGTTATGCATTTAATAAAAGTCATGCAGCTGCATATGCAATGATTGCTTATCAAACCGCATGGTTTAAGGCAAATCATCCTGAAATATTTATGGCATCTCTAATGACTTTTGATTCAGATAATGCTGAAAAATTAGCAATATTTAAGAATGAGCTATCTAGATTAGATATAAAAATTTTAGGACCAGATGTAAATTTTTCAGATGTAAGTTATTCTATTGAAAAGGACACAGATCATAAATTATCTATAAGGACAGGGCTTTGTAGTATTAAAAATATTGGAAATAAAGCACTACAAATAATCGTAGATAAAAGACTAAGATATGGCAGCTATAAAGATTTATTAAGTTTTTCTGATACTATTGGGGATGAGGTAATCAGTAAGTCTCATTATGAGTTTTTAGCTTCTTCAGGTGCTTTTGACACACTCTGTAGTAATAGGAAACAAGCCTATGAATCAGCAGAAGTGCTTGCAGATTTAGCTTCTGCATCTTCTAAAGATAAATTGTCCAGGCAAGAAAATATATTTGATAATAAAATAAATTTAAGTGATATTTGGAAGTTGCCTGTTACGGAGGATTGGTCGTATAAAGAGAGATTAGAAAAAGAAAGAAGTTCAATTGGATTCTATTTCTCAGGACATCCACTAAATTATTATAATAATGTTATTAAGTTTTTAGATGTTACTCATTCATCTGAATTATTGAGCGCATCTAAAGTAGCGATAAATACTATAGGTGTAATATTTCAAGCTACTGAAAGGTCTTCAAGAAATGGAAGATTTATGAGGCTATTATTATCAGATACTAAAAGTTTATATGAAGTGAATATATATTCTGAAACCTATAAAGATAAGAGGGATATTCTTCATGTAGGAAGTGAAATTTTTCTAAAACTATTGGTTGTAAAAGATGATAATGGTGCAAGAAGGTTATTGGTTAAAGAAATAGATAGTATTAATAATAAGATAGCTAATATAGTTTCTGGTTATGAAATATTTATAAATGAAAATATAAACGTTCAAGATTTTATAAAAATTTTAAAATCTAGAAAACATAATGATGAAAAATGTCTGCAGTTAAAGGTAATAATTAATATTCCAGTTGAAGATAAACAAATTGCTGTTTTAAATTTTAATATTTTATGTAGCTCAATAGTAAATATTTATGAAATATTATCATCTTTTAAAGGTATAAAATTTATTCAACCAATAATTAATAACTAAATTAATTTATTTTATACTTGCCGAATTATATTAAGAGTTGTAAAACAATGAAAAATTTCGCACATGAATATGGTTTAAATAACCTTCCGGTGCTGTTTACAGCTCAATTTTCATGGCGGGTATAACCGGTTAAGGAGAAGCATAATGGCAATGCCAAATTTTACTATGAAAGAATTACTAGAAGCAGGAATTCATTTTGGACATCAAACAAATAGATGGAACCCCAAAATGGAAAATTTTTTATTTGGAGAGAGGAACGGTATTCATATTATTGATCTGCAACAATCTGTTCCTTTAATACAGGAGGCATTAAAAGTATTAAGGGATGTTGCATCAAGTGGTGGGCGAGTGCTATTTGTAGGTACTAAACGTCAAGCACAAAGTATTGTTTCTGATACAGCTATTAATTGCGGTCAATATTTTATGAATCATCGATGGCTAGGTGGAACGTTAACAAATTGGAATACTATTTCTAGATCTATTGAAAGACTTAAAGGCTATGAAGAAATTTTATTAAAAGATGATTCTGGCTTAACAAAAAAAGAAATAGTAGGAATTCAAAGACA
>PAYS01000021.1 GCA_002715265.1 Candidatus Pelagibacterales bacterium | reverse complement strand
TACAGGGTCAAATTCGATAGTAAAACGTTGATTTTTATGGATATTTTAGGAGTTTTATTAGGAAAAACCCCCCATAGAGAAACTATTCCACCGTGACTGACTTAGCTAAATTTCTTGGTTGGTCCACATCAGTTCCTTTTGCAACTGCAGTATGATATGCAAGCATTTGCACTGGTATTGAGTATAAAATTGGCTGAGTAAAAGAACTACTATTAGGCATTTCCAAGCATATTTTTGCAATGTTAGATAACTTTTTAATTCCATTCTTATCAGAAATTAATATTATTTTTGCCCCTCTGGCTGCAACTTCTTCTAAATTTGATGCAGTCTTAACAAATAATTCATCTGATGGAGCAATTGCTACCACTGGAACACCATCATCAACCAGAGCTATCGGACCATGTTTTAATTCTCCTGCAGCATAAGCTTCAGCATGTATATAGCTAATTTCTTTAAGTTTCAAGGCACCCTCTAGTGCTATTGGAAAGGATATTCCTCTTCCAACATATAATACATCTCTAACTGTTTTCAATTCTTGCGCAATAGTATTTAAAGAGTTTTCTAATGATAATAATTCAGATAGCAATGATGGTAACTCTAATAAATTTTCAACCATTTTATTTAATTCAACATCAGAAATCGTTTTTCTATTCTTAGCTGCAAACAAAACTAAGCATGCTAAAGTAACTAATTGAGTGGTAAATGCTTTAGTAGATGCAACACCAATTTCAGGTCCAGCCAATGTCAAAACCTTTGCATCAGCTAAACGAGATATTGAACTTTCTAATACGTTTACAATTGCCAAAGATTTTATATTTCTTTTTTTTGCATTACTTAAAGCTGCCAAAGTATCCGCTGTCTCTCCAGACTGAGATATAACAATAATACCTTCTCCTTGTATATCTGGATGTGATCTATATCTATATTCAGATGCTATATCTACCTCAGTTGGTATTTTTGTATATTTTTCAAACCAATGCTTTGCAACCATAGCTGCATATGAAGAAGTTCCACAAGCAACTATAGAAAGCTTATTAATATTTTTAAAATCAAAATCCATTTTTGGAAATACTATACTTCTATCGTGAGGGTCTATTAAGCTCTTCAATGTATCACCCAACACCGTAGGCTGTTCATGAATTTCTTTTAACATAAAATGTTTAAAACCACCCTTCTCTACAGATTTTCCAGACATTACGGTTTTAGTCTCTTTTCTTTCTACCATCTTCATATTTTCATCATATATATGAGCATCTTTATGACTTATTACTGCCATATCTAAATTTTCTAAATAAATTATTCTATCTGTTAAAGGTGCTAATGCTAGTGCATCAGATCCTAAGTACATTTCATCTTTACCAAAGCCAATTGCCAATGGACTTCCTTTTCTAGCCGCAATTAATTGTTCATCTTTTCCCGCAATTAATATACCCAAAGCAAAAGCGCCCTGTAATTTTTTTAAAGACTTTCTTACTGCTATTATATTATCATTTCCTTCTTCTATAAATTGTGAAATAAGATGAACAATAACCTCACTATCTGTTTCAGTGACAAATTGATGGCCTTTCTGAGAAAGTGACTCTCTTAGTTCTTTAAAATTTTCAATAATACCATTATGTACAATCGCAACTTTATCATTAGTATGAGGGTGAGCATTAATTTCATTTGGAGCACCATGCGTCGCCCAGCGTGTATGGGCAATTCCAATAGTACCTTCTAAGGGCTTTTCTTTCAATAAATTTTCTAAATTAGAGATCTTGCCTTGAGATCTTCTTTTATTAATTTTACCATTTACTAAAGTTGCCATACCTGAGGAATCATAACCTCTATAAGCAAGCCTTTCTAAACCTTCTAATAATAGATTATGCGCATTATTTCGACCAATAACACCAATTATACCGCACATTTAAATACCTTTAATATTAGTTACTAATACTATTTTTTTTTCTTTTTAATATTAACTTGTTTGTTTCTTTCTACTGCTAAATTCTCATTTGGGATGTCTTTAGTAATAACACTTCCTGCACCTATTAATGAATTTTTTCCAATTTTAACAGGTGCAACCAAAGATACGTTAGAGCCAATAAATGCATCATCTTTAATAATAGTTTTATTTTTATTTATTCCATCATAATTACAAGTTATAACTCCAGCACCAATATTAGTCTGTTTTCCTATATAAGCATCTCCAATATATGATAAATGATTAACTTTAGAACCTTTTTTAATTTTTGAATTCTTTACTTCTACAAAATTCCCTATTTTAGCATCCTCCTCTATTAATGTTCCTGGCCTTATTCTTGCAAATGGCCCTATAGTGGCTCCTTTTTTAATATCTACTCCTTCTATATGACTAAAAGCATTGATAGTAACTTTATTTGCAACTTTAACATTAGGTCCAAAAACTACATTAGGTCCAATCACTACATCTTTTCCTATCTTAGTATCATGAGAGAAAAATACAGTTTCTGGGGCAATTAAAGTCACTCCATTCTTCATAAATTTTTTTCTAATATCGTTTTGTACTTCTTTTTCTACCATTGACAAATCTACCCTATCATTAATTCCTATACATTCTTTTTGGTCTGCAATTATAAAATTTATATTTTTTTTAGCATTTTTAGCATTTTCAACAATATCAGTTAAATATTTTTCTTTTTTAATTTTATCAAAACCCACATTTTTAACAAAATCCAATAATATTTTTTTATCTGCTATTAAAATACCACTATTACATAAATTTATTTTCTTTTGTATTTCATTAGCATTTTTGTGTTCTATGATTTTTTCAATTTTATTATTTTTATTAAGTATTATTCTACCATAACCAGAAGGATTATTTGTATTAAAAGCAACTATACTTAAATTACTAGACATATTTTCTTGAGTAATTTTTTTTAATAAACTTTTGCTAACTAAAGGGGCATCACCGCATAAAACAACGACTTTATCACAATTTCTACTTAATAACCTTCTTGCAGAATATACAGCATCAGCTGTACCTAACTGTTGTTTTTGAAAAGCAAAACTAACATCTGAAAAAGTCTTTTTTATAACTTTTTTTATATTTTCACTTTCATGTCCTAAAACTATAATAATCTTGTCTATTAATATTCTTGATTTCAAGCTTACTATATTTTCAAGAATATAATTTATCATAGGTTTATTAGCTATCTCATGTAGCACTTTAGGCTTTGTGCTCTTCATCCTAGAGCCAACTCCCGCAGCTAAAATGACAAAAGAAATAGATTTTTTTTGCATGTAATTACCTAACTGATATAAAAAGATAATATAAAACCTAAACTATTAAAGTATTTTATCAAAGGAATTTAATGAGTAATAATAAAGGTACAATTGTTTTTGACTTAGATGGTACATTAATAAACAGTGCTCCTGATTTATGCTTCGCATTAAACAAAACGTTAGAAGAAATTAATATTCCAAAAATTTCTGTTAAAGAAGTTATGGGTTATTTAGGTGACGGAGCGTTAGAACTTATAAAAAGAGGCATTTCTAAATATAAACCAATAAAAGATTACAACTTAGAAAATTTGCGAATACGTTTTTTAGAAATTTATGATAAATGTTTATTAGATAATACAAAATTTTATCCAAATTCTATAGAGTCTATTAAAATTTTAAGAAAAAATAATTATTCAACAGCTATATGTACAAACAAACCATTACATCTAGCTAAAAGAATTATTGAAGGATTAAATGCATCACACCTATTTGATATAATAACTGGAGGTGACAGTTATAATTATAAAAAACCAGATCCTAGACATCTAATTAAAACTATAGAATTAACAGGAAATAGCATTAATAACGCTATTATGATAGGAGATAGCATTAACGACATAGATTGTGCAAAACGTGCTGAAATTAAAAGCATTGTAGTTTCTTTTGGTTACAGCAATATTCCTGTCAGGAAACTTAATGCCAACCTTATTATGGATAATTATTCAAATTTAATAAAATATATTGAGAAACTTAACAAAAACCTTGAGTCAAATTTATAACTCTAGGATGAAAAATAGTCTATTTTTCTATATATTAAATTTTAATACCTCTTTGCATCAGTGCATTCATCCTTCTTGCAAACTTATTTGGGTCGGAAACTGGCTGCCCTTCCATAATTTTTGCCTGATCCAACAAAAGCCATGAAGCATCATCAAAAAATAGGTTTTTTTCTTTTTCATTATCCAGAATCTTTAATAAATCATTTATAAGAGGATGACTTGGATTAATTTCTAATACTTTTTGGCTAGTTTTATCAATTTGCTGATGTTGCTTAAGTAATTTTTCTAAATGCATGTCCATGTCACCTTCACCAGCAACTAAACATACAGCACTATCAGTTAATCTTTCAGATGATTTTACTTCCTTTACTTCATCTCCTAATGCAACTTTTATAGAAGCTACCAGCTTATCTATACTTTTATTATTTTTTTTATCTTTTTCTTTAGTATCTTTTTTGCCAGTTTTAATTTTATCTAAATCTGCGCCTCCCTTAGTTATAGACTGAAAATCTTTTTCTGAGTATTTTCCTACACTTGGTAGCCAAAACTCATCAACTGGATCTGTCATAAATAAAACTTCAATGCCTTTAGCTTTAAAGCCTTCCAAATGAGGGCTTTGTGATAATTTTTCGACATCCTCACCTGAAATATAATAAATCTTATCCTGCCCTTTTTTCATTCTAGTAATATACTCTTCTAATGATGTATACTTATCTACTTCAGATGATTTAAACCTAGACACTTCCAAAATTTTATCTCTATTAGTAAAATCTTCATGAATTCCTTCTTTTAAAACAGCTCCAAATGCTTCCCAGAATTTAGCGTAATCTTCAGGGTCTTTATTAGCTTTTTTCTTTAATTCTGAGATAATTCTTTTAATTATTGCACTTTTTATTTTAGCAACAACAGGATTATTTTGAAGCATTTCTCTGCTTACATTTAAATCTATATCATCTGTATCAATTACGCCTTTTACAAATCTTAAATATGGCGGTATTAATCCTTCACAATCATCAGTTATGAATACTCTTCTAACATATAATTTTAGGTTAGATTTTCTATCTGGATTAAAAATATCAAATGGTCTAGTAGATGGAATAAAAAGTAAGTTAGTATAACTAATTAAACCTTCAGCTTTATTATGTAATGTTAACCAAGGATCGTCATAAGCCATTCCTACATGATGATAAAATTCTTTGTATTGTTCAGCAGAAATATCTTTTTTATCTCTAGTCCACAAGGCGGAAGCATTATTTAGAACCTTATCTTCCTCTCCTTTTTTTTGTGGTTTTAATATTACAGGTTGAGCTATATGATCAGAATATTTTTTTACTACTGACTCTATCCTAAAAGGATCTAAAAACTCTTTATCTTTATCACTAATACTTAATATAACCTCAGTACCTTGATTTCCTTTTTGAGACTCATCAACCTCAAAAGAACCTTTTCCATCAGACTTCCATGACCACGCATCAGAAGAACCTGCTTTTTTGCTAATAACTGTTATATTATCTGCAACCATAAATGCTGAATAAAAACCTACCCCAAATTGACCAATCAGAGAAGATTGGACATCTTTATCATCTTTTCCTTCTAAACTTTCCATAAATGCCTGTGTACCAGATTTTGCAATTGTTCCTAATGATTCTACCATCTCATCTCTAGTCATACCTATTCCATTATCTGAAATAGTAATAGTCTTCTCTTTTTTGTTTAAATCTATTTCTATTTTAAAATCTGCTGTGTCTTTTGCTAACTTTGAATCTGTAATAGTAGCGTATCTTAATTTATCACAAGCGTCTGAAGAGTTAGATATCAGTTCTCTCAAAAACACTTCTTTTTCACTGTAAAGTGAATGTGCAACAATATCTAAAATTTTGCCAACTTCAGCTTGAAATGTAAAAGTTTCTTTAGCCATGTAAAAATTCCTATTATGTTATTTACCTTATCTATAAAGTGGTATTGGATAATGAAAATTCAAGACTTAAAATAATATTTATATTATCAAATTGATTAAATTGTATTTTTAAATGTATAATAATCATTTTGCGAGGACATAATGAAAATACAAAGTTTTAAAATTCTTCATTGTAATGCTGGCTGGAGAGATTTTTCTTTTTTAAAAATTATCACCGATGAAGATATTTCTGGAATATCTGAATATAATGAATGTTATGGCAGTCCAGGATTAAGCATAATAATAGATAGGTTTATGAATAAAATTATTGGAGAAAACCCCATAAATCATGAAAGAATTCATCAATATTTGTATGCTTCATCTAGACAAGCTCCCGGTGGAATAGCCCAACAAGCCATAGCTGCTATTGAAAATGCTTTATTAGATTTAAAAGGAAAAAAACTTAATGTTCCTGTCCATACGCTCTTGGGAGGTGCAATTAGGAATAAACTAGAATTATACTGGTCTCATTGTGGCACTTATAGAATTTCAAAAGAATTATCTGATATAATGGAAAAACCACAAGTTAAATCACTTGAAGACCTTAAACAACTAGGAAAAGATGTAAAAAATGCAGGATATAAAGGTTTAAAAACCAATATCTTTACTTTTAATGGATCTCCAAAATTAGAAATGCAAGGTTTCGCAGGAAAATCTGGATGGCCAGAATTAAATGTAGATAAACATATTATTGATAGTCTTAAAAAACAAATAGATGCTCTAAGGTCTGGTGCTGGAGAAGACATGGGTATACATTTAGATTTAAATTTTAATTTTAAAACAGAAGGTTATTTAAAAATTACCCAAGCGTTAGATGATTTAAATTTAACTTGGTTTGAAATAGATACATATCATCCAGAAGGTTTAAGGAGAATTAGAGATGCAAATAAAACTCCCATTGCTTCCTGTGAGTCATTATTTGGCATAAGAGAATTTCGTCCATTTTTTGAAAATGCCTCTATGGATGTTGCTATTATTGATATACCGTGGAATGGTATTTGGCTAGGTATGAAAATCGCAGCTATGGCTGAAGCATATGAGACCAATGTAGCCCCTCATAACTTTTATGGTAACTTATCTACTTTAATGAGTGCTCATTTTTGCGCTGCTGTTCCTAACTTTAGAGTTATGGAAATTGATCCTGATGATGTTCCTTGGAAAGATGATATATTAACTTGGCAACCCGAAATTAAAGACGGCCATTTATTAGTTCCAAACTTACCTGGATGGGGCGCAGATTTAAATGAAGAGGTCTTCAAAGCTCATCCTCCAAAATTCATAAAGACATAAAAATGAAAATTATAAATATTAAAACAATTATCATAGGATTACCTTTTGAAAATCCTGGACCAGATTCTTCTTTTGCAATAGCTGATAAAAATTTATTAAAAACACTACTTATTAAGATAGAAACTGACAAAGGTATTATTGGCTGGGGAGAATCTTTTGGTTACACCTCAATTGCAGCAACGGAGACAACATTGCATTCTATGGTTATTCCCCACCTAATAGGAAAAGAAATAAATTCCATAGAAGATATTCATAAAATAAATAAAGAGCTTCAGCTAAAATTACATGTATTTGGAAGATATGGTATCACTATATTTGCTTTATCAGGAATAGATATAGCTCTATGGGATATTATTGGTAAAATTGAAAAAAAATCTATTGCTGAATTATTAGGAGGTTTAAAAGTCGAATCTTTAAAAGCTTATGCAAGTTTGTTCTTATACGACGATCCAAAAGCTACTGCAGATGTATCATCGAAAGCGGTAAATGATGGATATAAAATAATTAAATTACACGAAAATAAAATTCCTCCAATTCTATCAAGCCGAGAAGCAATTGGAAATTTACCATTAATGGTAGATGTAAATTGTGTTTGGTCTGAAGAAGATATTAAAAAAATTATAACACCACTTAAAGAGTCAAATTTATATTGGCTTGAAGAACCTCTATGGCCTCCAGAAAACTATAAAGGATTATCAAAATTAAGAGATGAGGGTTTTACTATTGCTTCAGGAGAAAATTCTTGCACAGCCCACCAGTTTGCAGAAATGATATCAAATAATGCATCAGATATATTACAACCAAGTGTTACTAAAGTTGGAGGAATATCAGAAATAATAAAAATTAATAAGTTAAAACTTAAAAATAGTAGAATAGTTCCTCACTCTCCTTATTTTGGACCTGGTTTTATGGCTACATTACAAATAATTGGCTCATTAACTCCGGAAAGTGAAATAGAAAGATTATATGTAGACCTGAAAGCAGACCTTTACAATGGTGCCAGTAATATTGATAGTAAAGGCAACATCTCTATTCCTATTGGTCATGGTCTAGGAATGGAGCCTAATATAGAAATAATAGAGAAATATTCTATTAAATAATTAATATGGTATTTTTATTTTAAAGAAATTGCCGCACTACAGGGTGATGGGATATAGGCATTACCATACTGATTTCCCATAGCATCACTCATTACTGCATTTGGACATGCAAATGAATGAGATAATACGGAATCTGGTATCTCTATTGTTTTCTCATAATTATTTAAATTTTTTATAATATCTTTATCTAATTTTTCATTAGCTAAAATTCTATTTTCACCACTATAATCTATTCTTGGCGTTGTAAAAGCATCATCTAGATTCATATTATAATCTAATAGAAATGAAATAGTTTGAAAAACAGAAGGAAAAATTCTTCTACCACCAGAGGCACCTAAAGCAATTTTCTTTCCAGACTTATCAATAACTATAGTAGGACACATGTTACATAACGGCTTTTTATCGTTACTTAAAGAATTAGGTTTACCTTGCCTTGGATCAAACCACATTATTCCATTATTCATTAGTATACCACTTTCTGGCAAAACCACTCTACTTCCAAAAACAGATAGTAGTGTTTGTGTTAAGGCAACCATATTACCATCTTTATCAACTACAGATAAATGAGTAGTACATGAATTTTCTTTTGGTTCTCCCATTTCTTTTAACCTTTTTTCAAAAGAAAAGTGTAAAGCTTTATAATAATTTTCATATGCAGCTACATCAGGATTACTATTTTTTGGACACCAATTTTTCTCTAAGAAATTTAAAGCATCAATCAAAGATGGGCCTGCATTTAAACCAGGAGAAACATGTACTTCTGATTCACGGTACTCAGTTTTTATACTTCTCGTTAATTCACTTTTATAGTCAGATAAGTCCTCAGAATTTATAAAAGAATTAATCTCACGTAAATCTTTAACTAATATTTTAGATAATTCACCTGTGTAAAATGTTTCTGGTCCTTCATCTCTTAATAAGCAATAAGAATTATATAATCCTGCATTTTTAATACTTTTTAGGCTAGTTGGATCTTCACTAACTATAGGTAAATCATCTTCAAAGAAGATATTTTTAGAACTTTTATATTTACTCAGTAATTTAGCCTCAAGATTAATCCTCATAGTTGTATACCAATCAGCCTTTAAACCTCTTTTTGATAATATACACGCTGGTTCTATAATATCCTTCCATGACATTGACCCAAAATTTTTAAGAGCTGTTGAAATACCATGTATATANCCTGGAANNGCCATAGATAAAGCTCCATGAATATTTATATCGTCTTTTACATTAGGCCAACCAAACAAATCATTATCTTTTCCTTCTTCAGATAAAANAAATTTTGATAAATCTAGTGTTTTTGGAGATTTTACTCCAAATTCTATGGCATATGTATGCTGAGTTTTAGAATCAAAATAAAGCATATATCCGCATCCACCTATTCCACTCATCCAAGGTTCAATTACTCCTAAAGCTAAACCCATAGACACCGCAGCATCTACAGCATTTCCTCCACTTTTTAATATTTCTATTCCTATTTGTGATGCTTCATAATGGTGACTTGTTACAATACCTGCTTTAGAACTAACTGAAGNTTTTATTATNGACCAATTTTCTGTAATTTTCATTTTATACCTATATATTAAATATAATTTTTATTTTATTTAAAATTTATTCTGTAATAATCTTATATATAAAAATAAATTTTTTGAAGGAATAATTATGGAATTAAATTTAAATAATAAAACTGCTTTAATAACGGGAGCATCCAAAGGAATAGGAAAAGCAATAGCAGAGTCTTTGGCTACAGAAGGTTGTAACTTAGTTCTTGCAGCTAGAAGTGAAGATAAATTAAATGAAATAAAATCAGAGCTTCAGAAAATCCATAATATTTCTGTCGAAATAATGGCAATTGACTTGGCATTAAAAAATTCTGTTGAAAAATTAAGTGAATACTGTGAGGACCTAGACATTTTGATAAATAATGCTGGTGCAATTCCTCCTGGAAACATATTAGATATAAATGAAGAAACCTGGAGAGATGCTTGGAACCTTAAAGTCTTTGGTTACATTAATCTTTCTCGGCTAATATATAAAAAAATGACCATTGCTAAAAAAGGGGTAATTTTAAATATTATTGGTTCAGCAGGTCAAAAAGCAACATACAATTATATAGCNGGAACGACTGGAAATGCAGGCTTAATGGCTTTTACAAAAGCTCTTTCCAATGGAAGNACAGCTTATGGAGTTAGAGTCCTTGGTATCAATCCAGGTTTAACTACTTCTGATAGAATGATCACAATGATGAAAGGTCAAGCCAAAGAAAAATTAGGTGATGAAAATAAATGGGAAGAATTATTCAAAGACNTACCCTTTAAAAGAGCGGCTAAAGCAGAAGAAGTTGCTGATNTAACAACATTCTTAGTATCACCAAGATGCAGTTATATTTCTGGAACNATCATAACTATAGATGCAGGAGTTAGTAACCATTAACCAAATTATTGTGAGTGAATAATGGAACAGCATCTCTGGAATAAATTAAAAAAATGGTTAAAATTAAAAAACTTTAACTTAGAACTAAACCCACCTCCAACTAAGTTTACTAACGGTATGGGTAACTTAAATTATAAAATATTCTTAGATCATAAAGCATACGTTTTAAGAAGGCCTCCTTTAGGCCCAATACCGCCAGGCGCAAACGATATGAAAAGAGAACATTTAGTTATGAGTTCTCTTCATAAAGAATTACCATTAGTACCTAACTCAATATTGTTTTCTGAAGATATAAATATTTTTGGAGCACCCTTTCATATTATGGAATACAAAGAAGGTTTTACTATAAATGGGGATACTTTTCCTTCTGAATTACATAATGCTAAAGATGTAAAAATAATTAGTGAAATGTTAATATCTACATTAGTAAAAATACATAAAATAGATCCAAAAAATGCTGGGTTAGAAAATTTAGGGAAACCTGAAGGTTTTTTAGAAAGGCAACTTGAGGGTTGGTTTAAAAGAGGATTGATAGCTCACCAAAATAAGAATTTANATAACATAACTCAACTATATGAAACCCTTAAAAATAGACCAAGACCAGAAGATTATAAGCCATCTATTTTGCACAATGATTTTAAATTAGACAATATAATTTTAAAAAAGAAGAATAATAATATATTTCCAAGTGCTATTATAGATTGGGATCAAGCTACAAGGGGACATCCCTTATATGACTTAGCAACTTTACTATCTTACTGGACTGTACAAAGTGATTCTGATGATATGAGATTAATTAAACAAATGCCTTCAGAACAAGATGGTTTTATAAGTAGGTTAGAGGCAATTAAACAATATAAATATCTATCAGGTAATAGTATTGATAACTTTAATTGGATATATTCTTTATCTCTACTTAAACTAGGAGTAGTTTTTCAACAATTATTTGCCCAATATATTCGAGGAACAGTTAAAGATAAAAAATATTTAGTGTTCGAAAAAGTTGCTGAAGCCTCTTATAGAAGAGGATTAAATATTATAATGAACGATGAAATAATTTAATAAGGAAAAATAATGATTGATTTTGAAATACCAGACAAAACAAAAAAACTAAAAGAAACTACCGAGAAATTTATTTTAGAAAAAGTTATACCATTAGAAAAAGACTCTCGACAGGACATACATGGCCCACATGATGACCTCAGAACGGAATTAAACGAAGAAGCAAAAAAAGTAGGACTATTATCCCCCAGTGTTGGAAAAGAATGGGGAGGATTAGGTTTGAACATGAGAGATATGTCCGTTATATTTGAAGCTTCTGGTTACTCTTTGTTAGGTCCGCAAGCTATGAATTGTTCCGCGCCTGATGAAGGAAATATGCATATGCTTGAGGTAGTTGCGAATAATGANCAAAAAAATACATGGTTAAAACCTTTAGCAGCTGCTGAAATAAGATCATGCTTTTCCATGACAGAACCTTCTCCAGGAGCAGGATCAGATCCTACCATGCTGAAAACTACAGCCACTAAAACAGACAATGGCTGGCTAATAAATGGAGAAAAATGGTTNATAACAGGATTTAATGGTGCAAAATTAAATATAATAATGGCNCGAACAGNAGAAAAAATAGAAAAAGGCTATGGAGCAACAATCTTTTTAGTNGANAACGAAAACCCTGCTATTGAAAAAATTAGAACTCAAAATTCAATGGAATCCTCATTTCCTGGAGGTCATTGTCAAATAAGATTTAATAACCTAGAAGTACCTGATACAAGTGTNCTAGGCGAAGTTAATTTGGGGTATAAATATGCCCAAGTTAGACTTGCACCTGCTAGATTAACCCATTGTATGAGATGGCTTGGAGCAGCAAAAAGGGCTCATGANATTGCAAGNGACTATGCNTCGAAAAGAACTGCATTTGGAAAAACTATAGGCGAGCATGGAGGACTAGCATTTCAATTAACTGATAATCAAATAGATATTCATATGAGTAGATTATTTATATGGCATACTGCTTGGCTTATTGATCAAGGCGATGAAGCTAGAAATGAATCTAGTATGTCTAAAGTATTCTGTTCNGAAGCAGCATTTAGAATAGTTGATAGATCTATGCAAACACTTGGAGGNATGGGGATTACAGATGATACAATGGTAGAAAGATTATTTAGGGAAATAAGACCTTTTAGAATATATGATGGACCATCCGAAGTACACAGATGGGCTGTTGCTAAAAGGATCATGAAAGCAGCTAAGGGTAAAAATATTCCTATTTAAATGAAGATTATTTACGCCATTTATACTCAATATATTTGGCAGTATCTTTAGCAACTATTTCTCCACAAATCTTTGAAACTATATAAAAGGCCATATCAATACCTGATGATACTCCCGCCGAAGTTATAATTTTATCATCAACTACTTTTTGATTTTTTATGACTTTTAAAGACTGATCTAATGAAGANAGTAAATCAAGTGCTCCCCAATGTGTAGTACATTTTTTATTCTTTAAAATACCTGCTTTAGCAAGCAGCAAGGACCCCGTACAAACAGAAGTTATCACCTGAACCTTATTACAATAATCAGATAACCAAGTAATAAATTTTTCATCGTCTAATAAGCGACGAGTTCCTATACCTCCTGGTATTAATAATATATTTACTTTAGGTAAGTTACCTAAATGATAATTAGGTATAATTTTTACATTTCCAGTTGCGATAATATTTTTATTATTAACTGAAAATGTAAAGGTATTAAAACATGCCGTTTCATCATCTAAACGAGATTTAGTTCCTTTTACTGTTCTAGTTCTAGAAAAAACTTCATATGGTCCAGCGAAATCTAACAATTCAACATCGTCAAAAATTAAAATACCTNCATTTTTTTTTTTCATATTTAAACCATATGCTTATATAAATCGAATAATGATATAATAGAGAAAAAATTATGGATAATAAAATTAATAATAAATTCTTTGATGGTACTCCAAAAACTGTTCTTGTTTTGGGAGGTAGTGGTGGTATAGGCAAAGCTATAAGAGATAAAATTCAAATTAACACAAATAGCATCTTATATTATACGTCAAGAAATTATAATGATAGCAATTCATTCTACCTTGATGGTACAAGTAATTCTTCTTGGGAGGATTTATGTCATAAATTTAATGAACATAANATTAAATTCGACTTNGTAATAAACTGTATTGGAATATTACATGATAAATTTAATGGTTTAAATCCAGAAAAGTCTATTAAAGAAATAAATGAAAAAAATTTTATAAATAATATTAAAGTAAATACTTTAATTACAGCATACTCCCTTAAATATTTGATTAAATACATAAATAAGTCAAAAGCTATATATGCCTCTCTTACTGCAAGACTAGGTAGTATNAGTGANAATAATATCGGAGGATGGATTTCTTATAGAGCGTCAAAAGCTGCTGAACATATGGTTATTAAGACTGCGAGTATTGAGTTAAGTAGAAACTATAAAGATCTTATAACGATAGGAATTCATCCTGGTACTGTGGATACTAATCTATCTAAACCATTTACTAAGAATTCTAAAAATATATTTAGTCCCAACGAAGCAGCCAGCAAGATTATAGGTGTTCTAAATAAAATTGATGGGAGCAGTAACGGAAAAATTCTTGATTATTCTGGCAAAACAATATCCTATTAAATTATAGTAGCTCCCATAAAAAAAGCACCTATACATAACATTAAATATAAAATACCGTAAAATAAATCTTTATTATTAGTCATAATAACTCCTTTTTTTAATTCATTTACGAATAAAAAAAAGAATTAGATTACTTTATTACCACTCTTCAATATCTGGTCTAATTTCGTAATCAAAAGACCAAGCAGATCTATTTTGTTTAGCTATATGAAATATTTCTTCTGCAATATCTTCAGGTTGTGCAAAAAATTCTTCTGGTTGTCCGATCTGTTTTTTTATTCTTGTTCTAGTCCATGGAGTATTAATAGATGCATCAACCATTAAGTATGCTACATGAATACCTTTTGGACCAAAATCTCTCGCTAAAGACTGAGCTAAAATCCTTTGTGCTGCTTTTGTTGGAGCAAAATATGGTGTAGAAGCAAGCCCTCTTTTTGCTGCTGTGTTTCCTGTTACTATTATTACACCTTTACCCATATTAACCATATCTGGAATTATTTCATGAGCTAAATACATTAAAGAAGTTGTATTAATTCTAAAATTTTTTTCTANCCAAGCAGGATCACCCTCTAATAATGTCTCAAAATTACCCTTCACTGCATTNTGAATTAATACTTCTGGAGATCCCATTTCATTTTTTATGTCTGCGCAAACACTTTTTAATGCATCAATATCTGATACATCACATAAATAACCTTTAGATCCCTCTAATTCTTTTTCAAATCTATCTAATCTTTCCTGCGTTCTTGCTAACATGGCTATCCTATAACCACCCTTAGAAAATCTTCTAGCTGTATAACCACCTGTTCCTTCACCTAATCCCGTAATCATACAAATAGGTCTTGTGTCTGACATTAATTTCTCCTAATAATATATTTATAAAACTAATAATTATAATTTAACTTAATATTATAGCAATACTAAAAAGGTATATTCATGCATAATAAAAATAATGAAAAAGAAAGATTACAAGTCTTACTAAAAGAAAATGAAACCGACTATGCTAATTCAATATATCTTAACCCTATCAAAGAATATATAGACTTAAAAAGAAACAAAAAAGAAAAAGAGATTTTTTTTAAGAACACTCCGGTATGCATTGGTATTGCATCTGAAATTCCAAATAAAGGTGATTGGTTTACAGTACAATTAATAGACACTCCAATATTGGTAGTAAGAAAAAATACTGGTGAAATTTCTGCTTATTTAAATATATGTACTCACAGGGGAGCAAAAATAGCCAAAGATAAAGGGCAAAAAGCATATTCATTTAAATGTCCTTATCACTCATGGGTATATAACCTTGAAGGACAACTTATTGGAAGACCTAGAGAAAAGGCATTCAGCAAAATACCTAAAGAGNATTGCTCATTAAAAGAGATCAAAATACACAATAATAAAGGGTTTTTATGGATTACTCTAAATTCTAAAGCATCTAAAGAATATAAAAAAGGTCTTAATGACTTAAAATCAATGGTAGAAAATTATAATTTGAATAATTACTATCACTTTAAAAAAAAAGAATTACATAAACAATTAAATTGGAAATTAGCAGTAGACACTTTTTTAGAAATATACCATATAGATAGTTTGCACAATAACTCTTTAAGTCCAATCATAATGAGTGATTTAGCAACTTTCGATAATTATGGCCCCCATATTAAAATTACGGGAGCCAGAACTTCNGTTTTAGATGATAAAAATTCTCTTAAGACAAAAAACGATTATGAGGAACATACAATAAAAGTTTATACCCTATTCCCTAATACTATTTTAGTAGGGCATCCAGAGCATGTAGAAATTTGGAATATTTTACCTGGCAATTCAGTTAATGAATGCCATGTAAGTTTATCACTTTTTAGTAAAGAAAAACCACTAACAGATAGTGCAAAGAAACATTGGGAAAATAATTTTAACTTAGCTATTGATGTAGTAGAAAAAGAAGATTTTCCTCTTGGTGAAGATATTCAAAAAAGTTTTTACGCTGACCCAAAAAGAAAATTAATTTTTGGAAAAAATGAACCTGGTCTCCAACATTTTCATAAATCAATTAAAACGGCTATAAAAAATTCATGAAATTAATATTTACTATTATTTTTTTCTTGATGTTATTTACAAAGTTAAATACTGCCATAGCCAACTCAATTATTTACAGCGAGCTTAACTGCATAGGTGTAGCTAGAATTAATGATGAAATTTATATTTCTAATTGGGATTTAAATTTTACTAAACCAACACAAGCAAACTTAAAAATTTTATATTCTAATAAGAAAAAAGAAGCTCCATTAAGAGTCTCTATTCAAAAAAATGGTGATTTTGTAGCAAATGGAAAATGGAAATCTCAAAAAGTTCAAGGAAGTAGATTTGTAAGAATAAATTATTTTAAACATATAAATACTATGAAAATTGGTTTTAGATTTGGGTTTAGGGCAGAGGGAAAATGTAAATGAAACTTAAACTAATTATATTTTTAGGTATTGTAATAACTCATTTTAAATATACAGAAATTGTTAAAGCTGAAAATATTAATTTAAATAATCTAAATTGCACAGGGGTTCTATGGTTAAAAAATACTCCAGAAATAGCAAACTGGAATATTAAATATATAAATATAACCAGAGCTAAACTAGAGTTTTTTTACTCAAACAAGAAAAGATCTGCTTCATTAAGAATGTCAATACAAAAAAATGGAGATATACGTGCCGCAGGGAGATGGAATTCTCAGACAGCNCAAGGATCAAGAGATTTAACTATTAATTATAAAAATAAATCGAAGATTATGGAAATAGGTGCCTTAAATGGTATTAATTTTAGAGCGAAAGGAAAATGTATTGTTGATAAAAATACAGATATACTAAAAAAAATAAAAGAATTTGTTTTCATAATAGTAGAACATAGTAAATATTCATTAAATCACCCAGAAAATAAAGATAACGTTTTAAGGCATCTAAAACACACTTGTCATGCTATTGATCCAAGTATAGTAAAAGAAAGGCCTATGCCAGCTAGTGAAGAAGGATTAATAAACTTAATAAAATTGTTAAAAAATAAAAATCAATCTATCAAACGACTAGAAGAATTAACTAAAAGCTCTGCTGAACGGTGCTATTTAACATTGAACACCGGGGAGAAATCAGCAGAACTTTTAGAAACCACAATATTTATAAATTCAAGTTATAAAAAATATTATGAGGAAAATTTTAAAAACTAAATTTTGTTANAAACCGTTTTTTGTGCAGCAATAATTTTATCCACTAAAACTTTTTGATCACTATTTANAAATCCGTAAATTGTTTTTTTATTACTAACAGCAAACTCATTGCCATNNTCAGCTAACTCAGCAACTACTAAATATGATTTTACTAAATGATCCTCATTCAATTTATTAGCAGGACCTGCAAAAGCGCTACCTGATACAAATAACGTAGAAAGTAAAATCAAAAAAATATTTTTTAAATTAAACATTTTAAACCCCTTGTAATTAATTTACACTTGTTACGCTAATAAAAATTATTTGGATCACTTTATTGCTATTTTTTTAAATTTATTTAACAAGGAATAAAAAATGATTAAAGCTCTTGTATTTGATGTCTTTGGAACGGTAGTTGATTGGAGAAGTTCTGTAATATCAGAATGTAAAATTTTAGAAAAAAAAACTGGNGTATTAGGAGATTGGGAAAAACTTACTGATATGTGGAGACAAAAATATGTGCCTTCTATGGATAAAGTAAGAAATGGTGAAAAAAAATGGACAATTTTAGACGATCTACACAAAGAATCACTATTATCAATATTAAAAGAACTTAATATTACTGGTTTTTCCGAAAATGAAATAAACCATCTTAATAAATCATGGCATAGATTAAATCCTTGGCCAGATAGCGTTAAAGGTCTAAATTTGCTAAAAAGAAATTTTACAATCTCTACCCTTTCAAATGGTAACCATGAACTATTAAAGAATATGGCTAATCATGCCAATCTTCCTTGGGATAACATTTTTTCAGCTGAAACTTTTATGCATTACAAACCAGACCCAGAGACCTATTTAGGAGCCGCGAATAAACTAAATTTGCAAAATAATGAGGTAATGCTGGTAGCAGCACACAATAATGATTTACTAGCTGCAAAAGAATGTGGTCTTAAAACGGCATTTGTTCTTAGAGCTACAGAATATGGTCCAAATCAAAATTTTGATCTAGAAGCTGATAAAAAGATTGATATCTCTGCTTCAGATTTTATTGAACTTTCAGATAAAATATTAGCTTTTAATAAAAATCAATAAATACAAAGGAGTTAAAAATGAAAATTTTTGTTGTTGCAACGAGAAATCAAGATAGACCTGCTGAAGATTTTGCACCACTTATGGACCCTGAAGCAGATTATGCTTTAAAACTGTATAAAGAGGGTTTTGTAAGGGAAATTTATAGCAGGACAGACGGAAAAGGTGCATTGTTAGTAGTNGAGTCTGAAAATGAAGAGAAAGCTCTTGATAAACTATCTAATTTACCACTTGCAAAAGCTGGTTTATTATCTTTTGAAACTTATGGCACTACTGCTTACAGAGGAATAATTAGAGGTATAGAATAGGGAGTATAAATATGTTAAAGCTATATCACTGCCCAAATGCAAGATCAATGAGATCACTTTGGTTATTGTACGAATTAAATGTAAATTTTGAATTAGTTGAAATGCCTTTTGAGCAAAAATATACTAGATCCCCTGAATATTTAGCCGTACATCCACTAGGAAGAGTCCCTTGTNTGCAGCATGATAATATTACACTCTATGAATCTGGCGCCATATGTCAGTATTTGTGTGAGCATTTTGATAAAGATAATAAATTAGGAAGAGATATTAAACATAAAGAACATGCAGAATGGCTGCAATGGTTACACTATGCAGAAACTGTTGCTGTTCATGGAGCATCATTAGTACAACAAAATATTATAATCGCTGAAGAGTTAAGATCTCCCACTGTTATAAAATTAGAGTCCAGAAGATTAGAAAAGTCACTAGAAGTATTAGATAATCATCTTGAAAATAGANATTATTTACTAAAATCAGGTTTCTCTGCTGTAGATACTTCAGTTGGTTATAGTATTCATATGGGAAGTATGTTTACTAATATTAAGGATTTTAAAAATGTAGAAAGATATTATAATAATATTAAAAATAGAGAAGCTTTTATAAAAGCATTACCTAGTAATGTTAGTGATCCATTAGAAAATATTGAGGAATAGTTATGTTAAAAGATAAAACCCCATCTTCACCTTTGCCAGCTGTAGATCCAGAAATTGGAAGAATAACCACTAATTTTAAAGATAAAATTTTTTATATTGGTATAGATAGACCCACAAAGTTAAACGGATTTACTCCTGAAATGTTTAAACAAATGGCAGAAGCATTTACAGAATATGAAAACAATTCTAATGCATTATGTGCTATAGTTTTTTCACATGGACCACATTTTACAGCTGGCATAGACCTGCCAAAAATAGCTCCATATATGAAGTCAGGTAATAGAGAATATTTACATCCCAAAAATTTAATTGATCCATTAAGTTTAAGAGGTTTAATTAGAACAAAACCAGTTGTGTGCGCGGTTAGAGGAATAACCTTTACATATGGTGTAGAATTATCTTTAGCATGCGATGTTACAGTAGCTGCAGACAATTGTCGTTTTTCACAACTTGAAGTTTTAAGAGGAATAATGCCTACGGGTGGTGCTACAATAAGATTTGTCCAAAGAGCTGGGTGGGGTAATGCTATGAAATATTTACTTTCAGGATTAGAATTTGATAGCCAAGAAGCTTTAAAAATGAATATTGTAGAAGAAGTAGTTCAACCAGAAGCAGTCTTCTCACGAGCNGAAGAAATTGCCATTAGTATTGCTNCAGCAGCGCCACTTGCTGTTAAAGAAACAATAAGAAGTGCTAAATTAGCTTTAGAAGAAGGAAGAGAAGCAGCTGTAAAAGAGTTTGACTCAGTTCAAGAAATGTTGGCTTCTNCAAATGATGCTTCTGAGGGAGTAGAGGCCTTTAAAGATAAAAGGGACCCAAATTTTANTGGTAATTAATTTAAAACCATTTCTACTTCACCTAAATTATCGAATACAGCTTTTATAGTTTTATTTTTTTCTGCAAATATTGGCTTGTCACATGTATTACCTGTGGTAATAATTTCTCCAGATTGAATATATTGGCCTCTTTCAATTAATTTATTAGCAAGCCAAGAGATAGAGTTTAAAGGATCATTTAATACATTTTTTCCTCTACCACCGCACTTAAACTCATTATCTATAAAAAGATTAACTTCTGAATTTAATCTATCATAATCATGCCAATTTGAAAGCTTTGCTCCCTTAACTAAACAGCTATGAACACCATTATCTGAAATAGTTTCTAANGCTTTAATATCCCAGCCTTTTTCATATCTTGCATCAACTATTTCTATAACAGGAGTTATAGACTTGATATGTTTAATAATATTATTTGCGTTGTATTTTATTCCTATATCTGCAATATCTCCCTCAACTTCAAAGCATAATTCAGGTTCTATTATTGGTTTGTTCATATATAAAGAAATATCACTTTTCGGGGNATCAAAAGTAGTTTCAGCAAACATAACTCCAAAAAATGGCTCTGTCATTCCAGAAAATTTTTGAGCCATTTCAGTAGTACATCCTACTTTCCAGCCTATTGGTGATAAATTAAAACTATCAACCACTTCTTCCTGAACTGCATAAGCTTCAATTACACTTTCTGGCATCATATCATTCAGATCAGGAATAAGATTCTTATTATTTCTTGCTAAAGTTATAGTATCAATAATTTTATCAAGCATTTGTATTATCCTCTTCCGAGATAAGGTTGTGTTATAGGTAATATAGTGGACCCTAATATGTTTATATTTGGAGCCACTGTTAACATAGTTACTGCTAACTTACCTATATCTTCTAGAGGAATTAAACCCTCTCTCTCCGATATTTCTTCTCTACCTTTCCATATATTTGTAGCTACATTTCCTGGATGAATAATACTTACCGCTACACCATGCTCTCTTCCATCTAAAGCAAAAGCTCTTGTTAATCCCTCTAAACCAAATTTACTTGCAGTATACGGCGCGTTTTCTTCCCTACTCATTTGTCCTGAAATGCTTCCAATATTAATTATTCTTCCAGCTTTCTGACTAACCATTATTTTCATAGCTTCCCTCGCACATAAAAAAGCCCCATTAAGGTTCACATCTATAACTTTTTTCCATGCATCATAACTCATTTCATGAGATTTTGCTTTAAATGCCATTCCTGCATTATTGATTAATATATCTAATTTTCCATGACTATCTATTATAGATTTATATGTACTAACTACCTGATCTTCNTGTGTGACATCACATATTAAAGTTTCAACATTTTCTCCTATTTCTTGCTGAGCTTCTTTTAAATTAGCCTCTTTTCTTCCTATAATTACAACTTTTGCTCCCTCATCTGAAATTGCCTGAGCAATTGCTTTTCCAATGCCAGTTCCTCCACCTGTTACTAGCGCAACTTTTCCCTCTAATTTCATTAATATCTCCCTTTAATAATAATTAAACTTTTTTATATCAGAAGAATATAATATAATANATTTTTGTAATATCATAATTAAAAGCATATTTAAAAATGAATTTTATAAATGAAAATATAATGTTAGTTTCCACAGATTGGTTGCAACAAAATTATTCTAATTCAAATNTGAGAATATTTGATTGTACAGTATGGCTTAAACCTCATCCCAATAAAATTTATGAAATAGTTTCAGGAAAATCAGATTATGATATTGAACACATTCCAAATTCAGATTTTTTAGATATATTACAAATTTCTAGTAAAGACTCACCTTTACCGTTCATGATGCCTGATGTAAATATGTTTAATGANGCTATGTCTAACAAAGGTATATCTAATGATACACACGTAATATTATACAGTAGAGATAATATACAATGGGCAACTAGAGTCTGGTGGATGCTAAGATCTGTAAATTTTCANAATGTCTCAATATTAAATGGTGGTTTTGATAAATGGAAANCAGAAAATAAACCCTTATCTAATGAGCCTGTTCAATANCCAAAAAGTAAATTTAATGGAAAGTTTCAAAAAGAATACTTTTGCACAAAAGAAGAGGTTCTAGATAATATTACCAATAAAAATACCATAATTATCAATGCTTTAAGAAAAACACTTCATAATGGTACTGATGAAGTTAACTATGGTAGACTAGGTCATATAAAAAATAGTATAAATATTCCNAGCCCAGATTTAATAGATAAAAAAACTTATTTATATAAACCATTANCAGANCTAAAAGAANTATTTATAAAACATNATGTNTTAAATAGNGAAAAAGTAATTGCTTATTGTGGAGGTGGCATAGCAGCTACAAATATAGCATTCGTATTAACTGCCCTAAACTATAAAAATATAACAGTATATGATGCTTCGCTTAATGAATGGGCAAAAGACAATAACTTACCAATGACGGTGGACTAATTAGTAATTATTTTGTATTTTTACACATGAAATAAGGGGTAAAATATGCTTTCTGAAAAACAAGTCGAAGAATACAAAGAAAATGGTTTCGTAATAATGGACTATTCGCTTCCTAAAGAGANACTAGATGAAATAAAGTATTATCATAAAAACTTATTGGATAAATACCCAGAATTTAGAGATTATTGCCCTACTTTACTTAAATATGATTTGAACTTTTTAAAATACGCAAAAGACCCAGAAATATTAAATTGTATTAAACAACTAATAGGTCCTAATGTGGCTCTGTGGAATCAAAGTTTTTTTGCTAAACCAGGGATTAATGGCAAAGCTACTCCATGGCACCAAGATGGACAATACTGGCCTATTAGNCCACTAGCAACCTGTAGTGTTTGGTTAGCNGTAGATGATTCCAATGAGGAAAATGGATGTTTAAAATATATTCCAGGCTCCCATAAAAGAAAAAAAACAAGATTACATCATACTAATAACAGCGAAAATTATACATTAAATCAAGAATTAGACACTTCAGAGTACAATGAAAATGATGCATATAACCTTATTTTAAAAGCCGGACAAATGGCTCTTCATGACGTTTATATTGTTCATGGATCAGGAACTAATACATCTCCACACTCAAGAAGAGGTATGACTATGAGATTTATGCCCACGTCATCAACATTTGATAGAAAACTAGCTCACGAAGACTCAATAAAGTATCGACTTGATCATCAACATAGAACCTTATTTCTAATGAGCGGTATAGACGAGTCTGGAACTAACGACTTCATAGTAAGAAATTAGTGTAATTATATAATATGAATAATTCATCTGCAAAGCCAACTACTCAATTAGATAATAAATTTGTAAGAGTTACAAAATGGTTTTTTCCACCAAATTCTGAAACAGGCATGCATATTCATGAAATGGATTATGTAGTAGTACCTATGACTAGTGGAGTTTTAACTATAGAAAACCCAGATAAAACTTTTAGTACATCAGAACTTACTAAAGGAGAGTCTTACTCACGCAATAAAGGTGTACATCATAATGTTATAAACAAAAATAACTTTAATTTTACCTTTATTGAGATTGAAATTAAAAAATAATTATTTAACTTAGTTTAGATTTAATCTGTAAAGACAATAAAGAAATCA
>PAYS01000020.1 GCA_002715265.1 Candidatus Pelagibacterales bacterium | reverse complement strand
AAATCTGAATATTTATACTTTGTAGCCGATGGAAAAGGAGGACACTATTTTTCAAAAACATATGACCAGCATCTTAACTATATAAAAATTTTAAAAGAAAAATAGAAAAATTTAAATATATATTTATTATTAATATAAAAAAGTTTGGAGAAAATGAAAAAATATTTAAAGAAAAATAAGGGACTTATGTTAGTACTTTCTTCTCCTTCTGGTGCGGGAAAAAGTTCAATTTGTAGATCTTTGTTATCATTGGACAACAATCTTAATATGTCCATCTCAACTACCACACGGGAGAAGAGGCCTAATGAAATTGATGGAAGTGATTATTTTTTTGTTGATGAAAATAAATTTAATGAATTATTGATCAAAGGTTATTTTATTGAACATGCTAAAGTTTTTGGAAATTATTATGGAACAGAAAAAAAAATTATTGAAGATTCTATAGATCAAGGTAAAGACTTGCTTTTTGATATTGATTGGCAAGGAGCTCAGCAACTTAGAGAAAAAATGGGAGAAGATGTTGTGTCTGTTTTTATTTTGCCACCTAGTAAAAAAGAATTAGAAAAAAGATTAAAAAATAGAGGACAGGATTCAGACCTTGTGGTTAAAAACAGAATGAATGAAGCTTCATCTGAAATTACCCATTGGGCAGAATATGATTATTTAATTATAAATGATAATCTTGATCAAAGTGTTTCTGATGTTTTAAGTATATTAAAGGCTGAAAGAATGAAAAGAATTCGACAAATAGGGCTAGCTGAATTTACTAGATCTATAATTGACGACGCTTAGTAATTTCAATTGCTAATTTTTTATAGCTTTCTAAAGTGATTTGTTCTGGTCTATATGAAGGTTTTACATCCATTAATCTACATAATTCTTCTGGATCTCCAAAATTTTTAAGGGATGTTTTTACTTGTTTTCTTCTTTTGCTAAACAATATTTTAGTAACTTCTTCTAAAATTTCTATTTTAAAAAGTATTTTAATATTTTTTTTAGGCTTAAAAATAATTACAGAAGAATCTATTTTGGGTTCTGGTTTAAAAACTTTAGAAGGAATATGCATTATGATTTTAGAATCAGTCATTATGCCAACTATCACTGATAACCTTCCATACTTTTTAGAACCAACTTTAGCAACTATCCTTTCTGCCATTTCTTTTTGAAACATAAGGGTTAATTGATTTATTTGAATAGGTATAGGTATCCACTTTAAAAGCAATTTTGTACTAATTGAATAAGGCAGGTTGGATATAATATGGGCATTTGATATATGATATTTTTTAAAGATATCACTGTATTTTATTTTTAATGCGTCTTCATTTAGAATTATTAACTTGTTATTAGCAATTTTTTTAATATCATTNAGGGCAGTAATAAATCTAATATCTTTTTCAATAACAATGATTTTTTTTGCATTATTAGCAAGAATCGCTCTAGTTAAATTTCCTGGGCCAGGACCTATTTCTATAATATCTGTNNTATCTATNCTTCCACTTAATTTTATTATTTTATCTATTAGGTTCAAATCCATTAAATAGTTTTGACTATATTTTTTTTTNGCTGATANATTATATTTTTTAATTACATCTGAAATGCTTGGTAAATTTTTAATTTTTAAGCTTAAATTNTTATTCATAAAAGATTATAACCTAATATCAATTAAAGCTTTTCTATTAAGATCTAGTAAATATCTATTTTGTAGAGTAACTATTGATCTGTTTTGTAATTTTTTCTTAACATATTCTTTTAAGGCATATTCTTGATTCAATTCTTTATTAAAATCACAAATCATTAAGACATAAATACCATCATCAGCTATAATAGGTTTGCTAGGTGTTTTTTCATCTAAATTTTCTAATTCAATTAAAAAATTATTAGGTAATCCATTTTTAGAAGTNCTTCCTAATATTTTACCTTTTTTATTACCTATTTCTTTCGTAGATTCATACATTTCAGTACATGTTGAAATATTAGTTGTTTGGTTTTTTATTTTTGAGATTGCTTCATTAATCCTATTCATATTGATGGGAAGATCAAAGCTAATAAAAGCTAAATTGACTATTGAATTTGAAAGGTCAGGAATTGAATTAGTTCTTTTATCATCTAGCTGGTAAATTGACACACTTGAATTTGTAATTATTAATTCAGTAATCTCATTTTTTTGTATTTTATTTAGGTTATCAAANAGCTTTTCATTTAANTTAGTACTAATAANCCATTCATTATTTCTTATATATTTCCCTGTACCATTAATATTTATTTGGTTTGCTATTTCATNAAAGTTATTGTTTTTGATAATTTGATTTCTTAATTCTTTTGCAACAAGTAAGGTTTCTTCTTTTGAGGATAAGTCATTAAAGTTTAACAATATTTCTGATATTTTAAACTCAGTTTTGCCTTCATTCATTATTAAATTTTTATATTCATTGTTTACTTCATCATTATTAATAATTATTTTTGGTTTAATAATTCGTTGAAGCAATTTTTCATTTATTAAGTTTGCTTTTAAATTGTTTTTTAAAGCATTTTTGGGAACTCCGCGTTCTGATAGAGTTTCAATTAATTGTCCTTCATTNAAGTTATTATTTATTTCTATATTTCTTATAGTTCTATTAATTTCATTTTCATTNATTATTATATTTAGCCTATCAGCCTCTTGTTGCTGTAGTTTTTCATTAATTAAAGTTTGTAGAATTTGACCAGATAGGTTTTGTCTAGTTTCAGGGTCATTAGGTAAATTTGAAGAGACAATTGTTAATTGAAGTCTTTCATATAAGTCTGTAGCAGTAATTGGTTCATCATTTACGATTGCTATAATCTTAATTAANTCAATTTCTTGTGGAATACAAATTTTCGTATTTAATAAAATAAAACTTAGAATAAAAAGTACTGATTTAAATATCATTAATTACCTATATATTTTTAAAAGCTTACTAATTTAAAGTTTAAGGAATATTCTGTNGTATCAGGTATATCAATTAATTCCCCNTGTTGTCTATNTGCTGATAACCTGATAATAATACATTCATTTTTATATTCAAGATATCCTTTACTGTGTGTAGCATTACCATAATTAGAATCTTTTAAATCTCTTCTTTGAGAAATGTTTGCAGACCAATTATCATTTACTCTCCATGTTAAATTCAAGTGAAGTTGTTCAGAAATTAAACTTTGCGAAGGAACAGGGTCATCTTTAATCATAGTATAGTCGATATTTGTTGAAAAATTAGTACTATTNANATTCATCGATAATGTATCTCTTTGAGATATTAGAGAATTTTTTCTAAATTTATATGATAAGCTTAGAGATTCTTCATAATTATAAATAATATGACCTACTATATCAGAAAGCTTTTTATTTAAACCTGTTCCATCAATTTTTTCATTTTGTGGTTTTAAAGGAGAATATGATCTTCCAATTAATGTTTTTAGGCTTCCAATATTTTTTGTAATAATATCAGATTTAATTCCAAAATTTATTCTGCTTCCTTCTTCTATTTTATCATATCCAGAGAATCTGTTTGATGAAAAAAGATTCAAGTCATTTAGTTCTATATCTATACTATCTAAATTATGAATTTTATCTGGATTACCTCCTTTAGGTGAAATAATTGTTTGAATAATAGGCTCTATAATTGTTATTTTTTTAGATTCGTAATTAATAAAAGGAAAACTCCATTTTATATCTATTTTAGGT
This sequence comes from Candidatus Pelagibacterales bacterium, assembly GCA_002715265.1. GTDB lineage: Bacteria > Pseudomonadota > Alphaproteobacteria > TMED109 > TMED109. The sequence goes on along the minus strand of PAYS01000020.1, from coordinate 78,905 downwards.
ATTGCTCTGAACGATGTNTGACTACCTTTTTNTCCTATAGTTCGAGAATTATCAGTTTTTTTATTTTTATATANATCACCTCTAATAGAAAAATTTAAGTCTAATAGCTGTCCAGAACTAAATATATTCTTTTTTGACCAANTAGTTTCTAGNGACATTTTCTGCATATTGGATGCATCACCTTTAGCAATCATCGCACTATGTAATTTAACTTCTCTTGAAACACCGNTATTATATTTTTCATTCCATATTAGCGATATATCTGGTAAAATTAGAGGAACATGTCGATTACTTTTAAAGGCATCAAGTGGTTGGAAGTACATAGTTTTAATATTAGTATATAAATTTTTATACCTGCCGTTTAAATAAGCTTTTTGCACGAGGTTATTTTCTCCTATATTTTTAATTTTATATCTACCAATATAAGAAAAATCACTTGCTCTTATTGCATTTATACCTGCCACCCAATTACTATTTAATCGTTCTGCTACTTTAACCTCTATATGACCTCTTATTTTATTACTTTCTTTTCCATCTATATTAGTGTGGCTTCCTCTAGTAATACTATGGTTTATAAAAGTAGAGCCTTTAGCTCTTAACTTTCTATATTCAGTTTCTAGAATTGGCCCTTCATTTGTAGTAATTGTTGGGGTAAGGGTAAGGTCATTATTTTTTGATAAAGCAATATAGTATGGTTGCGAGTAAGAAAAACCAAATACTGTATTATTATTAAATTTTGGACTCAGAAGACCTGATTTTGCTTTAGTTGATGGATCAGCATGGCTAATATAAGGAATATATAATATTGGTAATCCAAAAATATCAAAAAGTACATTTTGGTATGCTATTAGGCCTTTTTCAACATTTCTTTCTGATTTTAATGCTCTTAATTGCCAAATAGGTTTATCATTTTTATCTTCTTTACATGGCTCGCATCTAGTAAAAGTAATTTTTTCTAATTTGTCACCTTCATTGGAATCTCTAGTAATTGTATTGGCAGATAATCTGGAACCATCGCTTAGTAAAGAAGTAAAGTTTTTTATTACTGCTTTTTTTAAATCTCCTTGAAGTTCCATTTTATCAGAAAAAAAAATATTATTATTTTTATCTTCTAAACTTACATTGCCAGTAGCTAAAATTTTATCAGACTCCATGTCATAGGAAATTTTATCTGCTTTAAGTATATCTGACCCATTTATAATTTCCACATCACCAATTGCCGAAATTAATGATATTTCATTATGATGTTCTATTTGATTTGCACTCAGGAAACTATTTTTTGTCTGATAGTTATCTGCAAAACTTATTTTAATACATGGAGTAATAAGTATTACAAATATTATGGCTGAAAATATATTTTTTAGAATACGCATCAGCTGTCCTCTAAATATAAAATAATTGATGAAGAGATTATCATAGGAGCTAATTTTGGTGCCCAAGCAGACAATATTTCTGAAGAATTTGAACCTTGTCCTAAAGCAGCAATAACATCATTAATAAAAAATACTATAAAAGCAATTATTGTTGCTATAAATAACCTTTTACCAATTCCATGCCTACCAAGCGGTTTAACTGCAAAAATTACACCCATTAGAGCCATGCCGACTAATAAAAAAGGAGTCGCAAGAATAGAATACCAATAAATTTTATGTTTTCTCGAGCTGAAACCAGACTTTTCAATAATTTCAATAAAATTTGGCATAGACCAAAAAGAAACAGTTTCTGGTGGAGCAAAACTTTCTTTAATTTGGGAACTCGTGAAATTAGTAGGCATTTGATATTCAATAAAGTTAGAAGTATTTAAATCTTTATCAGTTTTTTTACCATTTTTTATTTTCCAATAACCAATTTCTAATTGAGTGCTTTCGCCATCTATTCTTTCCTGAAATTCATGTTTATTATTATACCTAAATATGATCACATTTTTTAATTGAATATTATTGGGATCTATACTTTCCGCATGAATTATAGCTGTATTTTCCTCTTCTTCTTTTTGATACAACCAAAAACCACCATTAGAAATTTGAAGGCTATTATTATTTTTATTTAAATATTTATTTTCAATTTGTATTAGTTTCTTTTGAGTAACCGAAGTAATAGGGCTGAGAACACTTACACTAATTATTCCTATTAAAAAAGCTATAAATATATGAGGTAAAGAACATAACCATATATTTAATCCGGCTGACCTAGCAATAATTAATTCTGAATTTTTAGACAACCTTAATAAAGATATAATACTTCCAAAAAAAATAGCATATGGAAGTAAATCTTGAATACGTAAAGGCATTTTTAAAAGAGCCATTTTAAAATTAAATAAGAAACCACTAGTTTCAATATTTGAGGTGATTTTGCCATATTCAATTAATTCACTTAAGCATACTATAAAGCTTAATATTATTATAGATGAAAAGTAATATAAAAATGCATGTCTAGCAAAATAAAATACTAATGGAGAATATAAATAATTCAATTTTTTACGCCTAATTTAAAAAATATATTTAGCCTTAATTTCTCGTTGTTTATTAGAGTAAGAAACAAAATTAAAGTTAAAATTATAAAAACTGGTAAATAGATGAAAGGAATAATATTTTTATAAGATATTATTAATTGTGGTGCTGATATAATATACATTTGAACTAAAATGGCACAGATAACAGAATAAAATATTTTTTTAACAGAAGTTTTTCTCTCAAAATTGCCCAAAAGTGAAGTAATAGCTCCAAGCAATGTCATGATTAATATAATTAAAGGAGTGATTAATCTTTTATGGGCCTCTGCTAGAAATTCTCTCTTATAAAGCTCATTTATTCCATCTCTAGGATTAAATAATTCCTTGAAGTTTCTCTCACTAGGTTCTTTAAATCTCGTATAAATCTCTTTAGTATTCTTATTAATATTAAGATTATATTTTTCAAAATATAACATGGATATATTATTATTAGATGTTTCTTGTCTGTTTCCATTTAATAAAGTGAATTTTGCACCGCTATCTGTTTGTTGAATTTTTCCACTTTCAGCTACTACACTTATTATTTTATTTTTGTCCCTAGCATCATGTATTAAGATTCCTTCAAAATTCCCAATTTTATCTTTATCTTTAATAAATACAGTTAAATTAGAAACTGGTGAGGAAAATACTTTTTCCTGAAACAATATGGAAATATAATTATCTCTTATATTACTTTGTAGATTTTTAAATTTACTGAATGCATAAGGTGATACAAAATTTTCAATAAATATTGTTAAAAAACCAAGCAATATTCCAAATAAAATGGTAGGTATTATTATTTTAAAATTACTTATTCCTGCTGTTTTCATTGCAATTAATTCTGATTCTGCATTTAATCTAATATAAGTAATTAAGCACGCCAAATAAGCTAGAAAAGGAGTAATAGTTGTAAGTAATTTTGGAATTATTAAAATTGTAAGAAATAGGAATAAATTTATCGGCAGTCCTTTAATAATTATTAATTCTATAAACCTCAAAGATTGAGTTAACCAAGCAATTCCAGTCATTGTAATTAGAAATAATATAAAAGGACCAAAAATTTGTTTAAATATATACTTTGCAAATAAATTCACTTGATTTAATCCATTTATTTTTTATTACATAATTTTAAAAATATGTTAGATCTAATATTATTATAAAATAATCATTTTTATAGTAAAAAATATATATTTATTTTTTTATTTATTAAAAAACAGATTCTTAAGGAAAAAAAATGACAGTTAAAACTTTATTCAGTTCTTCTCAATCTACAAATTCAGATTTATTAATAATATTGATTGATAATTCATTTAAATTAAAAGGTTATCAATTAGAAATAGATAAAAATTGTTCTAACAATATTTCTAAAATGTTAAAATCTAGATTGCTAGAAAATAAAAAAGGTCAAAGTATAATTTTTACTGCTTTTAATAGATCTCATTCTTTTCAAGTAATGATTTATTGTGTCGGTAAGCTAGAAGATTTAGAAATTGATAAAACAGATCGTTTAGGGGGTAAAATTTGTTCAGAAGTTATGGGTAAATATAGTAATGTTTCAATTTCTTGTGAATTTTCAAATGATGTAAATGACAATTTTGCTGCTAGTATGCTGCATGGTTTTATGTTAAGAAGCTACTCTTTTAATAAATATAAAGCTAAGACAAAAAATAAAATTCAAAAAATATTAAAAAGTGTAGAAATTATTACAAAAAGTTCTTCAAAAGTAAAAAGACTTTACTCACCATTAAAGTCTCTTATGGATGGAGTATATTTAACTAGAAATTTAGTTTCTGAACCTGCAAATGTATTAACTCCTAAAGTGTTAGCTGAGGAAGCTGCAAAGTTAAAAGACTTAGGTGTTAAAGTTGAAATACTTGATCTTAAAAAAATTAAAAAACTAAAAATGGGGGCCTTATTAGGTGTAGCACAAGGTAGTTCAAATGAACCTAGAGTAGTATCTATGAGCTGGAACGGTAATAAAGGTAAATCTTCGAAGCCAGAAGTATGTTTTGTTGGAAAAGGAGTAACCTTTGATACAGGCGGTATTTCTATAAAACCTTCAGGTGGAATGGAAGATATGAAATGGGATATGGGAGGATCAGGAGTAGTAATTGGTTTGATGAAGGCTTTAGCCGGAAGAAAAGCAAAAGTAAACATTTCCGCGGTTGTTGGGTTAGTTGAAAACATGCCTTCTGGAAAGGCTCAGAGGCCTGGCGATGTTGTTACAGCTTCTTCTGGTCATACAATTGAAGTAATAAATACTGATGCAGAAGGACGATTAGTATTGGCGGATGCTGTAACATATGCAATTAAAAAATTTAATCCCAAAAAAATAATAGATTTAGCAACTTTGACTGGTGCCGTAATAGTTAGTCTGGGAAATCAAAGAGCAGGATTATTTAGTAATGATGATAAATTAGCTCAAAATATATTTGATAGCGGTGAAAAAACTGGTGAGAAGGTGTGGCGTTTACCAGTAGGAGAAGAGTATGATGATGATATTAAATCTGCTATTGCAGACATGCACAATGTAGGGTCAGGAAGGGGTGCTGGCTCAACTGCTGGGGCTAAGTTTATAGAGCAATTTGTCCAAAATATACCTTGGGCACATCTGGATATAGCTGGAGTAACATGGTCTAAGTCAAATAGTGATTTATACCCTAAAGGAGGAACAGCTTTTGGGGTAAGACTCTTGAATTCTTATGTTAAAAATTATATTGAATAATTATTTTAAACTTTTACGAGGAGACTTTTAATGTCAATTGAACAAACTTTGTCTATTATTAAACCGGATGCTACTAAAAGATCAATAACAGGAAAAATTAATGCCAAAATTGAGGATGCAGGTTTGAAAATAGTTGCCCAAAAAAGAATTAAGTTATCTAAGCAACAGGCTGAAGCTTTTTATGGGGTACATAGTGAAAAACCTTTTTTTGCAGATTTAGTTAATTTTATTACATCTGGTCCAGTTGTCGTTCAAGTTCTTGAATCTGATAAAGCCATTACTAAGTATAGAGAAATTATGGGAGCAACTAATCCTAAAGAAGCAAAGCCAGGAAGTATCAGAGCAGAATTTGCTGAGTCAATAGAAGCTAATTCTGTTCATGGTTCAGATAGCTTTGAAAATGCTAAGATAGAAATTGATTTTTTTTTTAATAAAGATGAAATTGTGGGATAACATTAATTTTTAAAAATTTTATTCTTATTTTTAATAATAATGTTTTTATTATTTTTTTTTCTATCTATGTGTCCAATTATATAAGCTTTTTCTCCAGAATTTGTTAAATTATTTAGTAATTTATTTGATTTATTAGGGCTTGTTATTACACACATACCAATACCACAATTAAAGGTCCTTAGCATTTCTGTTACGCTAATATTACCTATATTTTTTAACCAGGTAAAAATTTTATTAGGTTTTATTTTATCACCATAAATTACAGGACATAATTCATTTGGAATTACCCTTGGTAAATTTTCCAAAATCCCTCCTCCTGTAATATGCGCACATGCTTTTAAATTTTTATTTTTATGTTCACTTAGTATAGATTTAACATAAATTTTGGTTGGTTCAAGTATGTGATGTCCAATTGAAACATTAGAAACTTCAGTAATTATATCACTTAAATTTATATTATTATCTTTTAATACTTTTCTTACTAATGAAAACCCATTTGAGTGAATTCCAGAGCTTTGTAAACCAATTATTATATCTCCAGGTTGAATGTTTTTTCTAGGCAATAGATTTTTTTTCTCTACAGCTCCTACAGCAAAACCTGCTAAATCAAAATTATTATTATATATATTTGGTAATTCTGCAGTTTCTCCTCCTACCAAAGCACAATTAGAGATTTCTAGGCCTTTAGTGATTCCTACTAAGATTTCTTTTCCTTTGTTAACATTTAATATATCTGTAGCAAAATAATCTAAAAAGAATAGAGGCTCAGCTCCTTGAACTATAATATCATTNACACTCATAGCAACTAAGTCAATGCCAATTGTATCAAATTTATTCATTTCTTCAGATATAATCAATTTAGTACCTACACCATCTGTTGCTGAAACTAAAATAGGATTATTATAACCACATTNAGATATGTCAAAAAGTCCTCCGAANCCTCCAATATTTTCTACCATACCTTTTCTATAAGTATTTTTTACTAGAGGTTTAATTTTNTTTACGAATTTATTACCGGCGTCTATATTTACGCCTGCATCTTTATAAGTAATACTTTTTATAGATTTATTTCTTTTTATTTTATTCATAGTTAATTACTATCCTATATTTAATACTTATAATGAAGATACTTAATATATAAAGTTTTGCAATGCAATGGTTAGACTATGTACAATATTTTTAAATTTCTAGTAATAATTTTAATTATTAATTTATTGAATATAAAAAATAATAATACTTCTATAGCAGAAGATTTCTATATTGTAGATAATATTATAATAGAAATGGTTTCTGATAATATAGNATCGGCTCGTGATCAAGCCACAATAGAAGCAATTATGATAGGTTTTAATAGATTGCTTTCTTGGAAATTAAATGAACGCGATTTTAAAATTATTGAAGAGGTTTTAAATAATAGTGATTCAGAGTATAAAAAAGTAAGAGAGTACATAGGTGGTTATAAAATTCATCATGAAAAATTTTCTAATATAAATTATAGAGCTGAGTTTTCTATTTATTATGATTTGACTAAGATAAAAAATTGGTTAGGCAAAAATAATATTTCATATTATGAAAAATATATAACTAATATTTTAATAATACCAATAATGAGTATAGATGGTAGTATATTTTTATGGGATGGGCCTAGTTTATGGAGTGAGTTGTGGCAAAGTAAAACTACTAATAAGTATAGAGATAATTTTATATTTCCATTTGGAGATATAGATGATGTTTCTACTTTATCATATGAAAATTTATATAATCAAAATTTAGAAAAAATATATAATTTTTTGGATAGGTATAATCTTAATAACGCGTTTATTCCATTTTTACATATAAAGTCTGATANTANTAAAAAATTTAAAGCTGAATTTGGTTCATTATTAATAATAAATAGAAAAGTTGAAGATTTAATTACAAAGCAAACAATTTCTTCTNTAGAAGATGAAGCTTTAGAAGNTTTTATTGTGAGATGTAAAAATATAATATCTAATAAGTTTATTTATTATTTAGAAAACCATCAAATAGTAAATAATATTACTTTAGAATTTAATGCTCATTATGNTAGCTTTGANGATTGGTTAAANTTACAAAAAACTCTAAAGAATATTAAGGAGGTTATAGAATTTAACGTATTGTCATTATCTATCAATAAAGCTGTCGTTAAAATTAAAATTGCAATAAATAATGAGTCAGATTTGTTTAATATATTTAATAATAGTAGATTAGGTTTAAATAAAAATATTTATAATGAATATGATATAAGTATTATATCTGAGGATGAAATATATAATAATAGTTTAAAAAACAATAATTTTGACGATGGACAAACAATACTTGTAATAGAATAATCGCTAGGAGGAAATTCTTGTTAGAAAAAAAATATTTATCGTTATTTCTAATTTTGTTTTTGCTAGTTTTTTTAGTTTTAGCCTCTGAAATACTTATNCCGTTTTTAGTTGGTATAATTTTAGCATATGTTTTGAATCCAATAGTAAAAAAACTAGATAAAATAGGTTTATACCATGTAATTTCTGTAATATTAGTATTATTTTTGAGTCTTTTTTTGTTTTTTGGTTCATTTATATTTTTGATTCCAATATTTTTGGATCAACTTGAAATTGTCGTAAAAAAAATGCCTATTCTTTTAGANAACATAAGTATATATATAAGAAATTTTAACGATAATTTAAATATTATAGATGAAAATATATACAGTGATTATTTTGCTAATTTTATAGAATCAAAAAGTGGTCAAATATTTAAATATTTGCTAGATTTTATAACCATATCATTAAACAAAACTCTAGCTTTTTTTAATTTGTTAGGACTTTTATTAATAACTCCTATTGTCACATTCTATATATTATATGATTGGGATCAAATTATTGAAAATATTAATTTCAAATTTTCATCTTATTTAAGTAAAGGTTTAGATAAAAAAATAACGAATATTAATAACGTATTATCTTCTTTTTTCAGAGGGCAATTAATAGTTAACTTTATTTTAGCTATTTATTATTCTTTTACTCTTTATATTATAGGCGTTGAAGGATCTGTAAGTATAGGTTTTTTAATAGGAATTTTATCCTTTATTCCTTATTTAGGAAGTTTAGTTGGTTTATTAATTTCATTATCTTTTACAATTATCCAGTTTGGTTCTTTTAATTTTATTTTATTAGTATTATTAGTATTTATTTTAGGTCAATTNTTGGAAAGTTATTATTTATCTCCAAGATTTGTNTCTANAANTNTAGGGTTGCATCCTTTATTTAGTATGTTTGTGATTATNGCTGCAGGGGCAGCTTTTGGTNTAATAGGTATTTTATTAGCTATACCTATTAGTGCGGTAATGTTGACTTTATTAACAGATGTTAAAAAATAGAAATACTAAATGAATAATAATCAGCTGATTTTAAACCTTAGAATTATTCCATCAATGCACAGGAATGACTACTTTGTAAGTGATACAAATAAAGAGGCAATTAAATGGATTGATGCATGGCCTAATTGGTCTGATTATGGTTTAGTAGTTACTGGACCAAAAAGATCGGGAAAGAGTCATCTTGCAACTGTTTTAAAAAATGTTTCTAACGGGACGGTAGTATTTGCCAAAAATTTAACAGAGTATAATNTTAATGAATTATTTGAAATAAAATCTATTATAGTAGAAGATTTAGAGAGTTTAAAATCAGAAGATGCTCTATTTCATTTGTTTAATATGTGCAAAGAAAATAATAATAAAATTATGATTACTTCCTCTTTGTCGCCTATAAATATAAAATTTAGATTATTAGATTTAAAATCGCGAATATTGTCGCTTCCTTATGTAGAATTAAAATTTCCTGATGATTTATTGCTAGAACAAATATTTATAAAACTATTCTTAGATAAGGGGGTTAAAGTAGAAAAAGATGTTATATCTTTTTTATTAAAAAGGGTGGATAGATCATTTGATTCAGTTTATAATCTAGTTTCTAAAATAGATTTTGCTTCATTAGAAAAGTCTAGAAAAATTACTATACCTTTTGTTAGAAAGTATATAAGTGAAGAATAGGAGTTTTAATTATGGATATGGGTTTAAAAGGAAAAATAGCCATAGTCTGTGCATCAAGTAGAGGACTTGGCAAGGGTTGCGCAATGGCTTTAGCAGCTGAGGGAACAAATTTAATAATTAATGGAAGAGACAATGAAACGTTGAATGCAACGGCTAATGAAATTAAAGATAAATTTAATGTAAATGTTGAAAGATTCTGTGCTGATATCACAACATTGGAATCTCAAAACGCATTAATTGAGTTATGTCCAAAGCCCGATATTTTAGTAAATAATGCAGGTGGGCCACCTCCTGGAGATTTTAGGGATTGGGATAGAGATGATTGGACTAATGCTTGCATTGCAAATATGTTTACTCCGATAGAATTAATTAAATCTTATGTAGATGGCATGGTGAATAGAAAATTTGGAAGAATTATAAATATTACTTCAAGTTCTGTTAAAGCACCTATTGATGTATTAGGGTTGTCAAATGGTGCTAGAAGTGGTCTTACAGGATTTGTAGCTGGTATAGCAAGAAAAACAGTTATAAANAATGTGACAATTAATAATATTTTACCTGGACCTTTTGATACAGATCGTTTGAGAGGAAATTTTAAGTTTGCTTCAGAAAAGACAGGTAAAAGTATNGAAGAGATAAGGGCTGGAAGAGNAGCTGAGAATCCATCTGGACGTTTTGGAACACCAGAAGAGTTTGGTGCTGCTTGTGCTTTTTTGTGTAGTATGCATGCTGGGTACATAACAGGTCAAAATTTGCTTATAGATGGTGGAGCTTATCCTGGTACATATTAAAATACTATTGAATAATTATGTTACCTTTATTTATTTTAATTGAAATTTTTCCAGTCATAAATTTTGTAGCAGTTGATCCAAATACATCATAGCGCCAACCTTTAAGAGCTTTAACGTTTTTTTTACCTAAAGCTATATCATTTATATCGTTTCTATTTGCTATTAATAGACTAGATATGTTATTTTTTTCAGCAGCATTAATTAATATAATTTTTAGAATTTCTATTAATGTTTTAGAGGCTTTAGTTTTATTTTTAGTTATTTTTAAATTTTTATTATTTTTACTCATTCCTCTTTTAATACTTTTAATTATTAATAATTTTGTACTTTCGTCTACATTATTTAAATTTAATCCTCGTAAATTATTAAAATCTTTTAAATTTTTAGGAGGNTTTTTAGCAATTTTAGTTATCAATTCGTCTCTAAAAATTTTATTTCTAGGAATATTTAATTTTTGAGCTATTTTCTCTCTTTCTGCTGCTATTTCTCTAATTATGGAAATGATTTTTATATTATTTGATTTAAATTTAATTTTTTTCCAAGCTTCATATGGCTTAGTAAAATATATATTTTTATTATAAAAATTATTAATTTCTTCTCTAATCCACTCCTCTCTAGATTGAGTTTTAATGTTTTTACATAAACTTTCATATATTTTAGATAAATATGTAACATCTGATATTGCGTATTTAATTTGTTTATTTGTTAAAGGTCGTTTTTGCCAATCTGTAAATCTTNAAGTTTTATCTATTTTNNCACCTATGATATCNTTAACTAGANATTCATAACTTACAGAATCTCCATAACCACAGGCCATAGCGGCTGATTGGGTNTCAAATATAGGGTNTGGTATTGTTTTAGTTANGTTGTATATTATCTCNAAGTCTTGCCTAGGAGAATGGAATACTTTAATTATATTATTTTNTGAAAAAAGTTTAAAAATTGGGTTTAAATTAATATTTTTTGATAAAGGATCTATTGCCCAACCATTACCTTTAGAATCACCAATTTGTATTAGACATAATTTAGGAAAATAAAATTTTTCTCTAATAAATTCTGTATCAACACAAATAAATTTTTCATTTTTTAATTTATTGCATAGTTTGTTTAATTCTTTTGAATTTGTTATTAATGACATGCTAAAAAAATAACACTTGATTAATTAGTAATCAACAAAACTAAATATAATTTGGATTGAATTATTTTATTTTTGCTCTAAAAGATATGGTTATATTATTTATAACATTTAAGGAATTATAATATGCATGAATATCGTTCTCATACATGTGGAGAAATTACTCTTAGTAATATAGGTGAGAANATTAAACTATCTGGCTGGATTGATAGGAAAAGAGATCATGGGGGTTTATTATTTATTGATCTTAGAGATCATTACGGAATAGTCCAATTAGTAATAGATAATGATAATGAGTTTTTTTCTGCATGCGAAGAAGTAAAATTAGAGAGTGTTATAACAATTAGTGGTAAGGTAATAAAAAGATCCGAAGATTTAATAAATAAAAAGTTACCATCAGGAGAAGTTGAAGTAAGTATCATCAATTTTAGAATTGAATCTTTATCAGATATATTACCAATGCCAGTTTCTGGAGAACATGATTTAGGAGAAGAACAAAGATTAAAAAATAGATTTTTGGACTTGAGAAGAACTAAGATGCAAAAAAATATGATCCTTAGGTCTGAAATAATTGCTTCTATTAGAAGAAGAATGATAGAAAAAGGTTTTCATGAATTTCAAACCCCTATTTTAACTGCTTCTTCTCCAGAAGGTGCAAGAGATTTTTTGGTTCCTTCAAGGTTAAATCCTGGTAAATTTTATGCATTACCTCAAGCTCCTCAACAATTTAAACAATTAATAATGNNTTCAGGNTTTGATANATATTTTCAAATNGCACCTTGTTTNAGGGATGAAGATGCTAGAGCAGANAGAAGTCCNGGAGANTTTTATCANTTNGATNTNGAAATGTCNTTNGNTNCACAAGAAGATGTATTTAACGTTATAGAACCAGTTCTTCATGGCTTATTTAAAGAATTTACTGATTGGGAAATAACCAATATACCATTTCCTAGAATATCCTATAAAGAAGCTATTTTGAAATATGGTACTGATAAACCAGATTTAAGGAATCCTCTTATAATTTGCGATGTCACTGAGTCATTTTTAATTAAAGGGGTTACTTTTAATGCATTTTTAAACCAAATTAAAAAAGGAGCAGTAGTAAGAGCTATTTGTGCTCCTTCCGTTTCTAACAAACCTCGATCTTTTTTTGATAAATTAAATTCTTGGGCGCAAAATCAAGGTCAACCCGGTTTAGGATATATTATTTTTTCTGAGGGGGAAGCTAAGGGCCCTATAGCTAAATTTTTAACAATTGAAGCAATTACAAGTATAAAAAATATTTCAAAAGCTAAAGACGGAGATGCAATATTTTTTGTATGTAATGAATTGGAAGAAGCAGCAAAATTTGCTGGTTATGCAAGAATGAAAATTGCTGAGGAGATGGAAGTTATAGAAAAAAATACATTTAAATTTTGTTGGACCATAGATTTCCCTATGTATGAGTTAGATGATAACACTAACTCCATTATTTTTAGTCATAATCCTTTTTCTATGCCACAAGGGGGAATGGAAAGCCTTGAAAATAAAGATCCTCTTGAGATTTTAGCTTGGCAATATGATATAGTATGTAATGGAATTGAATTATCTTCAGGAGCTATAAGAAATCACAGAACAGATATTATGGAAAAAGCTTTTAATATTGCTGGTTATGAGTCCGAAGAAATAAAAAATAGGTTTGGAGCACTTTATAATGCTTTTAAATATGGAGTTCCTCCTCATGGAGGTATTGCTCCAGGTATTGATAGAATTGTAATGTTATTAGCTGATGAGCCCAATATAAGAGAAGTAATTATGTTTCCTATGAACCAGCAAGCTCAGGATTTACTCATGAATGCACCTTCTGAAATAGATGATAGCCAATTAAAAGAATTGGAAATAAAGATAAATAAAATAAAAGAAAAAAAATAATTTAATCTGAGACTTTAATCAGCAATTTTCCAAAATTTTTACCATTCATTAACCCTATAAATGCTTCTGGCGCGTTTTCTAATCCTTCAACTATATCTTCTTTATATTTAATTTTACCCTCTTTAATCCATTTTGCCATCCTTTTCATTCCTATATGGTATTTCTGGGCAAATTGAAAAACTAAAAACCCTTCTGTTGTAGCTTGATTAGTTAGCATTGACCTATGTGTTCTAAGCCCTGGTTCTGGTTCTGTTAAGTTGTATTGGGAAATTACACCGCATACGGCAACTCTAGCATAGTTTGCAAGTTGATTAATAACTGCATCAGTTATTTTTCCTCCTACATTATCAAAATAAACATTTATTCCATCAGGGCAGTGTTTTTTTAACTTTTCATCTATATTTTCATTTTTATAGTCAATTGATGCATCAAATTTAAGAGAATCAGTAATAAAAGAGCATTTTTCTTTTCCTCCAGCGATACCTATAACTCTACAGCCAGCTATTTTTGCAATCTGCCCTACTAATTGACCTACAGCGCCAGAAGCAGCTGATACAACAACTGTATCTCCTGGAATGGGTTTTCCTATGTGCAAAAGTCCAAAAAATGCTGTCATTCCTGGCATTCCTAGAACTCCTACGGCCGTCTGTATTGGAGCTAGAGAAGGGTCTACTTTTCTTATTAAGGAAGGGTTGGCAACAGCATATTCTTGCCACCCTAAAGTGAAACCTTCAACTATATCACCTTCTTTATAATCTGGAGTTTTTGTTTCTATAACTCTACCAACTGCACCACCAATAATAACGTCTCCTTCATTAAGAGAAGCAGCATAACTTTTTGCGGTACTCATTCTTCCACGCATATAGGGATCTAAAGATAACCATAAAATTTTTACCAAAACTTCACCATGTCTTATTTCTGGTATTGGAGATTCAATAATTTTAAAATTATTTAAGATTGGCATTCCAACAGGACGTGAGTCCATTATTACTTGCTTATTAATATTTGTCATATTTATTCCTTTCAAAGTTTAAAAATCTTTTTCTGGAGAACTAGCAACTGCAAAATCATTTATATCCATTCTGCCCGATAAATATGATTTTCTTCCTGCTTCGACAGCTTGTTTCATCGAAGACCCCATTAAAATAGGGTTTTTTGCTAATGCTATTGCTGAGTTTACAAGAACTGCGTCGCACCCTAATTCCATTGCTACGCAGGCATCAGAAGCTGTTCCTATACCAGCATCTACTATCACTGGAACTTTACTTTGTTGGATAATCATTTTTATATTTAATTTATTTTGAACACCTCTTCCTGATCCTATTGGCGAGCCTATGGGCATAATTGCAGAACAACCATAATCTTCTAATTCTTTTGCTAATATAGGATCATCTGAACAGTAAGCCATAACTTGAAAATTATCTTTGACTAGTAATTTAGCTGCTTTAAGAGTTTCAATCATATTTGGATATAAATTTATTTTATCACCAATTACTTCTAATTTAACTAAATTCCATCCCCCAGCCTCGCGAGCTAGTTGTAATGTTCTAATAGCCTCTTCAGCATTATAGCAGCCTGCAGTATTAGGTAAATAAGTATATTTTTTTGGATCTATAATATCAGTTATTTTGGGCAAATCAGGTTTTAAAATATTTACTCTTCTTACAGCTACAGTTACTATTTGCGCGCCAGATGATTCAATAGAAGCAAGATTCTCATTAAAATCTTTAAACTTTCCACTTCCTACAATTAATCTAGATTTATATTCTTTTCCAGCTATATAAAATTTATCATTATTATTTATAATTTTGTTTCCTCCGCCAATAAAGTTAACTATCTCTATTATATCTTTATCGTTTAATTTATAATCATATATATGATTTTTATTAATAATATTTTTGTTAATTTCAATAGCTATATTTTCTTTATTTATTTTTAATTCATCTAGCAATGCATCTAAGGTGTTTGCTTTGGTAATTATATTTTGCCCATTTATAATTAAGTTTATTTCTGATTTATTCATTTTTTTATATTATATATATTTTTATTATTATTTAATAAAATGTATGTTAAAACATTTTTTTGGTTTATTATATAAGCTGTATTATAAGGTTATTTTATGAATAAATTAAGTAAAATTTTAGTTATTAATGGACCCAATTTAAATTTTCTTGGTAAACGAGAGAAGGATTTTTATGGCTCAATAACTTTGAAAGAAATAGAAAATAAATTGAAAAAGATTGCTAAAAATAAAAAGATTAACATTAATTTTTTTCAAAGTAATAGTGAAGGAAAATTAATAGATATTATTCAGGATGCAACAGACAGGTCTTCCGGAATAATTATAAATGCTGGGGGTTATAGCCATACATCTGTAGCCATTATGGATGCACTTAAAGTTTACAATAATCCTATAATTGAAGTACATATGTCGAATATTTATGCTAGAGAAGAGTTTAGAAATTATTCGTATATTTCTAGTGTAGTTGATGGTAGCATTTGTGGATTAGGTTATTTAAGTTATGAAATTGCTCTAGACGCATTGATAAAATTGATTAATTTGGAGAAATAAATGGGAAAAATATCATTAGATAGTGAATTAATTAAAGAACTTTCAAATCTTTTAGAGGAAAATAATTTGAGTGAAATTACAGTTACCCAAGGTAGGTTTTCTGTAAAAGTTGCTAAGCAAATAGGGTCTTCTCAGGTTGTGGCTCAAGCAGTTGTTCCTAATAAAATAGATAATAATCAAAAAGAAATTAGCCAGACAGTAATATCAGACGTAGGAGCAGTAAAATCTCCTATGGTTGGTACAGTATATTTAGCTCCTTCACCAGATGCTGATCCATTTATATCGATAGGCCAAGAGGTAAAAGAAGGTGATCAATTATTTATTATTGAAGCAATGAAAACTATGAATCCAGTAAAGTCACCATTTAATGGCAAAATAAAAAAAATTTTAGCGAAAAATGAAATGCCTGTAGAATATGATGAAGTCTTAGCTATTATTGAAGTAGTATAAAGTGATAAAGAAAGTATTAATAGCTAATAGGGGTGAAATAGCTCTTAGAATTATTCGTGCCTGCAGAGAGTTAGATATTAAAACCGTAGCGGTACATTCGACAGCAGATGAATATGCTATGCATGTTAGGCTTGCTGATGAAAGTGTTTGTATAGGGCCTTCAGCAGCAAATAAAAGTTACCTGAACATATCAGCTATTTTATCTGCCGCTGAGGTAAGTGGAGCTGATGCTATTCATCCTGGTTATGGGTTTTTGTCAGAAAATGCAAAATTTGCTAATATTGTAAAAGAACATGGTTTAATTTTTATTGGTCCTAAATCAGAACATATTTCTGTTATGGGAGATAAAGTCTCAGCTCGAAAATCAATGGAAAAATTGGGAATACCTCTTGTCCCTGGCTCTAATGGAGCAATAAATAATTTTGAAGAACTAAAAGAAGTTTCAAAAAATATTGGTTTTCCTATCTTAATTAAAGCAGCTTCTGGAGGAGGGGGTAAAGGAATGAAAGTTGCTCAAAATATTAATGAATTAGAAGAAGCGTGGAATTTAGCAAGGTCTGAAGCTATGTCTGGTTTTGGAGATGATACTGTTTATGTTGAAAAGTATTTAGCTAATCCAAGACATATTGAGTTTCAATTATTTGCAGATAGTTTTGGAAATGTAGTTCATTTTGGGGAGCGTGATTGTTCTCTTCAGAGAAGGCACCAAAAAGTTCTAGAGGAAGCTCCTTCTCCTGCTATAAACCAAGAGGATAGAAAAAAAATAAGTAATATAATAGTAAAAGCTGTAAAAAAGCTAGGTTATTTAGGGGCCGGTACATTTGAAATGTTATATGAAAATGGTAATTTTTATTTTATTGAAATGAATACTCGAATTCAAGTTGAGCATCCAATTACAGAAATGATATCTGGTTTTGATTTGGTCAAAGAACAAATTAATGTAGCCTCAGGAAAAAAATTATCAATAAAGCAAAAAGATATTAAATTTAAAGGTCATTCGATTGAATGTAGAATTAATTCTGAAGATCCTAAAACTTTTACACCAAATGCAGGAACTTTAAAAGCTTATCATGCTCCCGGAGGAATGGGAGTTAGAGTTGATTCCGCTCTTTATGCTGGATATAAAATCACCCCTTTTTATGATAGCCTTATATCAAAATTAATAGTGCATGGGAAAGATAGAAAAGAAGCTATCTCTAAATTAGAAACAGCAATTCATGAGTATGTTATTGATGGAGTTAAAACTACATTACCATTACATAAGGAAATAATTAAAAATGTAGATTTTATAAAAGGGTCTTATGATATTAGATGGCTTGAAAGATATTTAAATTCTGATGAAATATAATGAAACTATTAATTTTGAACCAATAAGTACTAATAATATTATTTTGGCATATAAAAATGGTATATTTCCTATGGCTGAAAATGAAGACAGCCCAGATATTTTTTGGGTAGAGCCAAAAAGAAGAGGTATTATAGATATAAAAGGTATTAGTATTAATAGAAAACTAAAAAAATTAATCAAACAAAACATCTATGATGTAAGAATAAATACTAATTTTACAAAAGTTATTGAAGGTTGTGCAAAAAAAAGTCCTAAAAGAAAAACTACATGGATTAACGGTAGTATTATAGATGCGTATATCAAATTACACCAAAAAGGTTATGCGCATTCTATTGAATGTTATTCAAATAATATTTTAATTGGAGGATTGTATGGAGTATCTATTGGGTCAATTTTTTTTGGAGAAAGTATGTTTAGTAATAAAGATGGTGCCAGTAAAATAGCTCTTTTGCATTTATTAGAAAGATTAAAAGTAGGTAAATATATTGTTTTAGATACACAATTTATAACTAATCATTTGAAATTTTTTGGAGCCAAGGAAATTTCACAAAAGAAATTTTTACAAATTTTAAAAATTGCCTTAGAAAGCAAAGGAAGTTTTTTTGAAATTGATAAAAATAATAATGTAAAAAATAAAAAATACCCAATATTAGAAAATTTTACTTAGGAATTATTACACTTAATCAATTTTATCGAATAAATAGGATTTGAAAATTGAGATAGGCTTATATTATTTGATAATATCCATGAGTTGAATAATAATCTATTTTTTTTTTCATCATGTAACATTATGTATGCTGCAAATTCATTACGGCTTTTTGTATTTATAATACATTCTTCCATAGAAATTTTTAAAAACTTATGTTTAATATTTTCATTCTTATTAATTTTGTAAGTATAGTTTTTTCCAGACACTTTATTTGTTAATTTTATAATCGCGGAGATAGTATTTTCATTTGCGTAAAGACTATATGGGGTGATCAGTAAAGCAATAATTAATATAAATTTATACACTATAAGAATAAACTCATTTATCTAATGATTTTTTTAGAATTTCTATTAATTGTTTAGGGTCAGCTCCCATTAATTCAGCATCTTCTATAGCATCGTCAGTCATTCTTTTTATTTCAGCAACATTATCATTTAAAATTTTAATTTTTTCACTACAGGAAATAGGTTCATTATTAGGGCTTTTCCAAATTTTAGGTAGTAAAGAATTTATATTTTTATTCAATATTTTAACCTTTTTTATTTGTTGGGTTCCATGAATTATAAAGTTTATCGACTTTATTAGTATCTTTTAAATTAGTAATATTTCCTGTTGTATTTGGAGAATGGTCAATTTGCCAGTCATATTTTAGTTTATCTGATGTGGGAATATTATTTATTGTTTTAGTTAACCATGCTTGCCATTCAGGAGGAACAGAAGAGGCGTCGTTATTTTTATAATATATTACCCATCTTTTATTTTGATTTTGCGAGTAATAATAAGAGTTTTTATATTTATCATTACCTACTTTTTTTCCTATTAGAGCAGTATTTATTAATGTGCCTAATTTACTAAACATAACGATCTTTCTTATTACTCAGAGTTTTGAAAATATAATATTAAATATTATGACTTTTGTTAAATTAATAATTATATTTCTGATAATGCTTTATCTATTAAAGCTCTAAGTTTATCAAATTCTAAAGCACCAGCATATAATTTTCCATTTATTATAAATGTAGGTGTTCCTCTAATATTTAGTTTTTTTGCCAAATTTTCATTATTTTGGATTATAACTGCTATTTCTGGGTCTTCCATATCTATTTTAAGTTTTGCAACGTCAATATCAATATTTTTAGCTATTTCTAATATTTTTTCTTCGGAAAGGTTGCCTTTAACATTTAATAACTCTGAATGTAATTCAAAGTATTTACCTTGTTTTTTTGCGGCTAAAGCAGCTTTTGCTGCAAATTTACTTGAAGCAGATAAAATAGGATAATCTCTAAATGAAATTTTTAAACTTAATTCAGAATTTAAAAGTCTTGTTATGGCATCAAGTGATTTTTTACAATAACCACAATTATAATCTACAAATTCTATTATAATAACTTTTGCATTTGGGTCTCCAAAGTTTGGAATATTATTATCATTAGCAAAAGTATCAAATTCGTCTTTTAGAAAATTATCACTTTCAATAGAAGATGCTTCCATTTTTTTTCTTAAATTATCTACTGATTCTAAAATGATTTCAGGGTTCTCCATAATATATTCATATATAATATCTTCTATATCCTCTTTGGAAAAACCTTCTTGTGCATGCCCATTGTAGGACATAAACAAAACTAAAAGTAATATATGTAGTATTTTAATCATCATCTCTCCTTAATTAATTTGTTGAAGACTTTTTAATTTTTCATTTGAAAAATATATAATATCTTGAGCCCTTATATCATTTGGACTATTTTTTTTAAATAATTCTCTAGCTTTCTCAGCAAACTGTATTGCTAACCTATATTCATTTAACAAAAAATAAGATTCTGCTGATGCTAATTGAGCTAACTCAATGTTGTCTAGTCTGGCTTCCACAATTGATAATAGTCGCCAGGCAGCTATATTTTTTTCTTGTATATTAAGTAAACTTTTAAGGTGATTTTTTGCTTTTAATATTTCTTCAGTACTTCCAAATTCCACTTGGGCTCTAGATAAAGCTAAGAGAATTATAGGGTTATTTGGGATTTTATTAATAGCTCGCTCGTACATTTGTATGGATTCAAATAATTCACCATTTTCAAAATACATTTGGCCTAAAAGCTCGGGAAAAAAAGGGTCTTCTGGGTATTCTTTTATTAATGATGATATTTCTTTAATTCCTTTATCAAAATCAGGTAATCTTAGATATGCTATTGATCTAGCGTATCTGGCTTCTATAGAAAAATTATTTTTAGGGTATAATAATAATGTTTTTCCTGGAGGGTTAGTGAAAGCAATAATTTTAGCTACTATTCTATTATATTGAATTTTTTCTTGCGTATTATGATATTCATCTGAGTTAATTTCATTTTTTGTTTCATTCATTATTTGAGCAATTCTGTCTCTAGAAATAGGATGTGTTCTAAGGTAGGGGTCTTGCCGGTTTTCATGAAGTAACTCTTGTTTACCTATTTTGTTTAATAAATTTGCTAATGGTTTTATAGGTCTATTAACTGCTTTCATATATTTTATTGCAGCCGAGTCTGCAAATCTTTCATTTTCTCTGGAAAATTTATAAAAATTTCTTTCCGCTATGCTTGGACCTATTGTTGCTAATTTGGATATACCCTTAATATTTAGATTTTTTGAGTGTGAAATTGCCATAAGTCCAGCTGTTATTAAAGTGGCAATAATTGTTGTATTTTGTGCTCTATTTATTGCTTTATTGGTTTGTATTAAGTGCCCTCCAGATATATGACCGGCTTCATGGGCAATTACTCCTAATAATGCATTGTGGTCTTCGGCCTTTATAATAAGACCAATATTTATAAATATATTTTGCCCTCCGGCAACAAATGCATTTATGGAATTATTATTTATAAAATAAAAATTTATAGATTCTGGGTTTAAATTTGCAGCAATAAGAATTGGTTCCGCCCATTTTTTTATTACTGTTTCTATTTCTGCATCTTGTATAAGAGGCAAATTATTAGCTTCAGCATTCTTGAAAATGTATAAAAATGAGAAACATATACAAATAAAGTAGATTTTAATTTTTATTTGGTATTTAAATAATTTGTGTATAGTTTTTGTAAACATTTTAATTATTTCACTTTTAGTTCATGTATTAATATAAATAAACTAATTAATTTAATATAGTATAAGTGTATAATATATTTTATATATAGAAAGATTAATTCATGAAAAACTTACTTTCAAAAAGATCTAGGATAAAGCCTTTTTTAGCTATAGACATGCTTACGCAGGCAAATAAGCTGAAATCAAAAGGTAACAATATAATTCATATGGATGTTGGTGAGCCCGGAATAAAACCATCAAAAAAATTATTAAAACATATTCAACACTTAATTGTAAAAGAAGATTTAGGTTATACTGAGCCTATAGGTATACCTTCATTGAGACATAAGATAGTAGAGCATTATGATCGTTGGTATGGATCAAAAATTCATCAAGATAATGTGGCAATTACTTCGGGGGCATCTGGTGCCTTCGTGCTTTCACTACTGGCAGCCTTTGATGTAGGCGATGAAATAGCTATTATGACCCCATATTATCCTGCATACATTAATACATTAAAAGCATTAGGATTAAAAATAAACTTATTAAAAGGAAATGTGAGTAATGGTTTTCAGCCAACTTTAAAAATTTTAAAAGAAATTAAAAGTAATTTTAAAGGATTGGTAATTGCATCACCGGCTAATCCTACAGGTAGTATAATAAATCAAGAGGAAATAATTAAAATTGCACATTGGTGTAAGAAAAAAAATATTAAAATTATTTCGGATGAAATTTATCACGGAATAGAATTTGAATCTAAATCGGACACTTTTTTTGAATATAATAATAATGCTTTAATAATAAATTCATTTTCAAAATATTTTAACATGACTGGATGGAGAATTGGCTGGATTGTAGCGCCTAAAAAAGTAATTCAAACAATTGAAAAACTCTCTATGGCATTATTTTTATGTCCTGCTAATTTAGCTCAGAAAGTTGCATTATATACAATCGATGATTATTCTATTTTAGAAAAAAATATTAAAATTTATAGAAAAAATAGAGATTTTTTAATAGAAAATTTTTCTAAATTGGGATTAAATGATTATTCTCCAGCAGATGGTGCTTTTTATTTATACTTGGATGTATCAAAAATTACTACAGACTCAAAGAGTTTAGCTTTAAAATTATTGAATGAGGCAGGAGTGTCATGCACACCCGGGCATGATTTTGATGATGTGGATGGTCACAAGTATATAAGGTTTTCATATGCGGGAGAATTTAATGATATTAAAAATGCAGCTAGCAGAATAAGTAATTGGATAAAAACAAAAACTTAAATCATTCAGTTTCTTTATTCCACCAGCCAGTTTTCTTAGGTCCTTTTTTTCTTTTTATTTTCTTATCAATCTTTTTTTCATTTTTAGCTTTTTTTGTTTTAGATTCTTTTTTTTCTGTATAGATATGTTTTTTATTTGAAACAACTTCATTTTTATCTTTATCTATATTTATTTTAGTTGATGTTTTGGGTTCTTTATCTTTTTTTTGAGCGGCTTTTTTATTTTTTATTTCATTTTTAATAATATTTTCTTTTACTTCAGTAATACTATTTTTTGTAGTGTTGTTTTCAATAATATCTTTCGTATAACCTTTTTTTGCTTTTATACTGTTTTTAACATTATTTTTTCGTTTGATACTATTTTGCTTTTTTGTATTTTTTACTGGTTTAGGGTTAGTTTTTTCTTCTTTTAAATTCTCTTCATTAATATCAATAATTGAATTATTAGGTACAATAGTAATATTTATTTTTCTTTTTTCTTCTATAGTAGCTATTTCTTTTCTTTTATTATTAAGAATATTTATGGCTGTATTTTCTGGCATATCTATTTTGATATCATTTTTATTACTATTAGCAGCAATTTCTTCAATGTCATGAAGGGCTTTTAAGGTTAAAGATTCAATAGATCTAACTCTTCCCGTTCCATTACAGTGTTCACATTTAGTAAAATCAGCTTCATAAATACTTGGCCTTAACCTTTGTCTAGACATTTCTAATAGACCAAAGTTTGATATACTTCCAACTTGTATCTTAGCTCTATCTGAATAAAGACTTTGTTTTAATATATTTTCAATAAGTCTATTATTTTTATTTATAGTCATATCTATGAAGTCTACAACTATTAGTCCTGATAAATCTCTTAGTCTTAATTGAATAGCTAATTCTTCGGCAGCTTCTTTATTTGTCTGTAAAGCAGTTTGTTCTATATTTCTTTCTTTTGTTGCTCTTCCAGAGTTGACGTCTACTGCTACTAGAGCTTCTGTTTGATTAATAACTAAATATCCACCGCTTGGTAATGTTGCTACCGGACTATGAATTTTTTCTAATTTTTCTGCCATACTAAATTTTTTAAGTAATGGTATAGTTTCTTTGTATTGTTTGATTTTTTTTACTTGGCTAGGAATTAGAGTTTTCATAAAATTCCTAGCTTCCTTATAGGAATCTATTCCTTCCACTAAAATTTCTTGAATATCTCCATCATATAAATCTCTTATAGCTCTCTTAATTATATTATTTTCTTCATGTACTAATATTGGGGCTACTGATTTTAGGGTAGTTTTTTTAATTTTTTCCCATGATTTGATAAGCGCAGAAAAGTCTCTCTTTATTTCTAATTTAGTTCTTTTTGAGCCAGCAGTTCTAACAATTATTGCCATGTTATCTGAAATTTTCAAGTCTTCTATTATAGAGCGAATTTTTTTTCTATCAATAATATTTGTTATTCTTCTACTTATGCCTCCTTTTCTAATAGTATTAGGCATTAAGACACAATATCTTCCAGCAAGGGAAATAAATGTAGTCATTGCAGCTCCTTTATTTCCTCTTTCTTCTTTTGTAACCTGTATTAATATTATTTGGCCCTTTTTTATTACTTCTTGTATTTTGTAATTTTTAATAGCTTTCTGTTTTTTTAAGGATGATTTCTTTTCAGCAATATTGTCATCTTCATCTAATTCAGATGTATCTGTTTCATTACTTTCATTTTCCTTTTGTAGGATAATTTCTCTATCTGCCACAGGAATTTGAAAATAATCAGGATGAATTTCGCTAAATGCAAGAAATCCATGTTTTTCATTTCCATAGTCTACAAATGCAGCTTGAAGGGATGGTTCGACTCTAGCTATCTTAGCTAAATATAAATTTCCTCTATTTTGTTTTTTTCTAGCTGTTTCATGGTCAAAATCTATTAATTCATCATTATTAGTAACAATTACTCTTGTCTCGTTTATATATTCGGCGTCTATTAGCATACGCTTTGTCATTGAATCTATTTCTCCAAGCTACTTCAAATATATTTATTTTTATATTCCACATACTATTTATTTTCGTAGCCATATAATTTAACCTTTTTAATTTTTTATTAAGGTTTTTCATTGAATAAATAACTGTATTATGAATAAAATTACTATCAAAAATCTTATTTTTTGAAGATGTATAAATTGTGGAAATAATCATAATACTAACCTAAATTTTCTTTTTAATTCTTTTATATTTTTACTTTTTTTTTTTTTAAATAATTATATTGTATATATGTATAATAATGTAAGGGTTTTGTAAATTATCTTCTATTAATTAACATTTAATAGTAGTTTTTTTTACAAGAAATATTATGAATAGATTTTACCGTATATTTAAAATTTATGTCTTTAGTTCTATTTTATATTCCTTGTGTTTTCTATGTAAATTAGCATACGCTAATTCAATTGACATTAATGTATCTGAATCTAGGTTTGTTTTTTCATATGATAATTCAGTAAAAAAAGATGTTTTCTTGCTTGAAAATCCATCGCGTTTGGTAATAGATTTTCAGAACGTTAATAAAGTTATTAAACAAAATATTGATTATAAATATGTAAAGGACATAAGAGCTTCTAAAAATAATAATACTAGTAGGTTGGTATTTGATATTAATATTGTTCCTAATAACTTTACTGTTACTAAAGTATATAATTTATTTGATGATAAAAAACATTTAATTGTTGATTTAAATAACTCCGTTATAAAAAGTAAAAATATTCTTATAGTTATTGATCCAGGACATGGAGGGCAGGACCCTGGAGCAGTGAGAGGCAATATTAAAGAAAAAGTGCTAAATTTAAGGGCTGCTAAAATATTAAAAAATAAGCTTGAAAAAAATGGTTTTGAAGTAGTTATGACTAGAAATAAAGATATATATATTAGTTTAAGAAATAGAGTTAGAATTGCTCGGCGCTATGAAGCAGATTTATTTATATCCTTACATGCCGACGCTACAAAAAATAAAAACACTAATGGTACAAGTATTTATTCGCTATCTGACAAAGCTTCAGACAAGCTTGCTAAAGATTTAGCAGAAAGTGAAAATAAATCTGATTTAATAGGGGGTATAGATTTAGAAAATGTTGAAAAAGATGTTTCTGATATTTTGATTGATTTGAGCAGAAGAGAAACTAAGAATAGCTCTATTGAATTTGCAGAATTATTTGTATTAACTTTTGAAAAAAATGATATAAAACTTCTTAGAAGGCCTCATAGGCAAGCGGGTTTTGCTGTACTTAAAGCTCTTGATATTCCTTCTGTATTAATAGAAATGGGATTTATATCTAATAATTCTGACCTAAAAAAATTATCTAATAACGAATATTTAAAAAAATTAATGCATCAGGTTAGTTTAGTAGTAGAAAAATATTTTATAGATAATCCACAATAAGGTATTTATTTAATTATTTTTTAGAAAGAATTAGTTATTTTTTCACTTACTAGTTTTATTAATTTATTTGTATCACTTATCCTAGCCCCCATAGTTAGAAAACCATGAATTTGTCCTTCAAATATTTTAATTTCTACTTTATTACCCGCTTTTTTTAACTCTTCTCCATATGCTATGCCTTCATCTCTTAAAGGATCACATCCAGCTACAACTATCAGTGTATTAGGAAGATTGCTAAGATCTTCAAAAAGAATGGGTGCAGCTCGCCAATCATTTAATTGATTTTTATTAATATATTTTTCCTCAAACCATTTCATTAGAAGTTTTGATAAAATATAGCCATCATATTTTTCTTTAGATTTATAATTTGAACCTAAATGGGTTGATGGATAAATTAATGCTTGAAATTTTATTTTAGGTTCAGCGTTAATTTTAGAATTTATACAGCATACTGCAGCTATATTACCTCCCGCACTATCCCCACAAACTGCTATCTTATTATTCATAATAGGTAAATCTAGTGGGTTTTTATTTACCCAATTAATAGAATTAATAGCATCATCAATTGCTGTAGGGAACCTGTATTCAGGGCCCATCCTATAATCTATGGCTAAAACGTCAAATTGTCCTTCATTAGCTAGTTGTCTACAAACTACATCATGAGTATCCAAATCACCTATTACCCAACCCCCACCATGAAAGAAAATTGTCAATGGAAGTAATTCTTTTTCATCCTTATTGATTCCTCTATAATATCGAGCACTAATTTTTTGATTTTCGACTGGTATTTTTATATTTATAGACTTTAAAATCTTTGGAGCAGGAGGAGATAATGCACTTCTCATGGCTAAATATGAAGCCCTCGCTTCCATATGATTCATATTATACATTGGTATTCTTTCTCCTGAATTTTCGGCAATTCTAATATCTTTTATAATAGACAGAGCTTCTGGATGTAATTCATCATCAATCATAATCATATTCCCTTAAATATTATTCTTTATTTTATATTTATCTTTTTTAAATTATAAGAGTTATTATTGTATTTTACAGGAAAATAAGCTGAAAGTTCTATAGATTTCCCATTAATTCCAATTATAAGCCAACATAAATTTTTATCAAAAATTGAGTTTATATCTGTTTTTGATGGTTTTGAAGACAAAATACTATTTGGATGACTATGATAGTGACCAATAATAGATAGATTATTTTTTCTATATATTTTTTGAATATTAATTATTTCTTGATTATCAATTTCAAAAAATTGATATGGATTAGGTGCAATATTTTTTGTATTAATAGCCTTTTCACAAATTAAGACTTGTTTACGAACTTTTCCTAATAGTATGCCACAACATTCTTTAGGGTATTCTGTTTTAACAGACTTATAAATATTATCTTTTATATTTTCAGGTAAAAAAATTATCATAGAGCTTTCTTATTTTTTTATATTAATTTTTTTCAATATTTCTCCTGAATTTATATTTATTACTTGAATTATAAAGTTATTGTCATCTTCAAATGTTAATATTATATTTTTATTATTATAATTCACACTATTTAATGTCATATTTTTCGGAGAATTAATTTCTATAGGTATATCTGTTGGAATTACTTTTTGTGAAATAGCCATATCGCTACCTCTCTTAATTATAGTAAATACTAAGAAAGAAGTTCCAACTACAATTAATATTCCCATAAAAATTACTAAAAATTTTAGACCTCGCATCTTTTATCACCTATTATGAAATTTATTTATATATAATTAAGCTTTTTTAATGAATAATTCTAGTAAACTATTTGAATTTTTATACAAAGATCAAACATTAAAGTTACGTGTAGATAGTTTTATTTCTGCAAATACAGATCAATATAGTCGTTCTTATATTAAAAAATTAATTATAGATGGTTTTTTATCTATTAATTCTCAATCTATTAATGATCCATCTTTTAAGTTGTCTAATGGGGATAAAATAAAACTATTTATTCCAGAAATTAAAATTGATAAACCAGAACCACAAAATATCCCTATAGACATAGTTTATGAAGATGAATATTTATTAGTTATAAATAAGACAGCAGGAATGGTTGTGCACCCTGCGCCAGGAAATTTTGATAATACGTTAGTAAATGCTTTATTGTATCATTGTAAAAATTCATTGTCTGGTATAGGAGGAGTTCTTAGGCCAGGAATAGTTCATAGACTAGATAAAGATACATCAGGTTTGATGTTAGTGGCTAAAGATGATTATTCACATAGATATTTATCGAAAGCTATTTCATTAAAAAAGATAGATAGAATATATACAACGTTTGTTTGGGGTGTTCCAAAAAGAAATGAAGATACCATTAATTTGAATATAGGAAGACATCCAAAAGATAGAAAAAAGATGAGTGTAGTTAAAGAAAAAGGAAGACTTGCTATAACCAATTTTAAATTAATAAAAAAGTATGATATAGCTTCAGAAATAGAATGTTCTCTTAAAACTGGAAGAACTCATCAAATTAGGGTTCATATGTCTCATATTGGCTTACCAATAATAGGTGATCAACTTTATTCTAAGAGAATAAAAGTTTCTAGAAGTTTTCCTGATTTATTAAGGAAGTTTAATAGACAGGCCCTACACTCAAAAAGTATTAAATTTGTTCATCCAATAAGTAAAAAAATATTATATTTTAATTCAATTTTACCTGAAGATATGCGTATTCTAGTCAATGAATTAGAAAATTTTACTTAATACTTGAAAAATTTTTAATTTAACCCCATTTTTACCTATAAATTAGGTTTTTATGGAAAAATTATGTCAAAAGCAACATTACCATCAATTTCTGCAGACGGTAGTTTAAAAAGGTACTTATCAGAAATATCCCAATTTCCAATTTTAAGAAAAGAAGATGAGTATACTTTAGCTAAAAATTGGAAAGAACATGAAGATATTGATGCCGCGCACACTTTAGTAACTAGTCATTTAAGGTTAGTTGCAAAAATCGCTATGGGTTATAGAGGTTATGGATTACCTATTTCAGATCTAATTAGTGAAGGAAATATAGGCCTAATGAAAGCTGTTAAAAGGTTTGATCCGGATAAAGGTTTTAGACTAGCAACATATGCAATTCTATGGATAAAGTCTTCAATACAGGAACATATATTACATTCATGGTCATTGGTAAAAATGGGTACTACGGCAGCTCAAAAAAAGTTATTTTTTAATTTAAGACGAATAAAAAATGATTTAAGGATATTTGAAGAAAAACAATTATCTCCTGAACATATTAAAACAATTTCTGAGAGGCTAGTAGTAGAAGAAGATGAGGTTGTTTCTATGAATGAACGAATTGGAGGAGATTATTCTCTAAATGCACCGAGAATTAATCATGAAGAATCTGGAGAATGGTTGGATGCTTTAGAAGATACAAATATGGTTGATCAAGAGACGGTTGCTTCCGAAAAACAAGAGTTAGAAAAAAGACGATCAATGCTTGGAGTAGCACTTTCTAATTTATCAGATAGAGAGAGAAAGATATTTACATATAGAAGGCTTATGGATAATCCTTTGACTCTAGAAGAATTGAGCAATGAATTTAAGATTAGTAGAGAACGGGTAAGACAACTCGAAGTGAAGGCTTTTGAAAAAGTTCAATCATTAATAAAAGAATTATCGGTAGAAGAAAATAAATTGGTTATTGAAAACTATAATAAATAATTATTTAAAAGGGTCTTTAATTAGAATAGTATCTTTCCTATCAGGCGATGTAGAAATAAGAGTTACAGGACAATCTATAAGTTTTTCAATTTCTTTAATGTATTTTTTAGCATTTGCAGGAAGTTTTCTATAAGATCCACACTTTTGTGTAGGAGTGTTCCATCCTTTCATTGTTTTATAAATAGGTTGTAGTTTTTCAAGCTGTGCAGAGGTTTCAGGAACATAAGTTATAGTTTTTCCATTTAATTTATAACCTATACATATTTTTATTTTTTCAAATGTATCTAGTACATCAAGTTTAGTTAAAGCAACACCACTAACTCCTGAGAGTTTTATAGCATACCCAACCATTACTGCATCAAACCAACCACATCTTCTTTTTCTGCCTGTAACTACACCAAATTCATTTCCTATTTTTCCTAAAAGTTTTCCTGTTTCATTATTTTGTTCAGTAGGAAAAGGGCCATTACCTACTCTAGTTGTATAAGCTTTAGTAATTCCTAGAACATAACTTACGATTGATGGACCATTACCTGAACCAGTGGCAGATTGTGATGCTACAGTATTAGAAGACGTTACATAAGGATATGTGCCGTGATCTACATCAAGCATTGTTCCTTGGGCACCCTCAAATAAAATATTCTTTTTTCTTTTATTTGCTTTAACAATTATGTCCATCGTATTCGAAACATATGGTTTTAATATTTTTGCCACTTCATCTAACATTTTTTCAATTTTTGAAGAACTTACTGATTTTTTTCCTAAGCCTTTAAGTATTATATTATGATGTGCCAATGCAGCTTTAAGTTGTATTTTTTGACTATTTTTATCAAATAAATCACATACTCTAATTGATCTTCTTCCAACTTTATCTTCATATGCAGGTCCTATTCCTCTTCCAGTCGTCCCTATTTTGTTTAGCTTTTTAGTATTTTCTCTTATTTCGTCTAATTGTTTGTGGTATGGTAATATCAGGCTAGCTTTGCTAGAAATTTTTAGTAGTTCAGGAGTTACTTTTAATCCTTGTTTTTCAATATTTTTGATTTCATTAATTAAGGCCCAAGGATCAATAACAACTCCATTTCCTATAATAGAAATTTTTTTTCTTATTATACCAGAAGGTAATAGACTTAATTTAAAAACTTTTTTATTTAAAACAATTGTATGCCCTGCATTATGACCCCCTTGGAAGCGAACTACTAAATTAGCTCTTAATGACAACCAATCAACTATTTTTCCTTTTCCTTCATCTCCCCATTGGCAGCCTATTATTGAAACATTTGACATATATACCTCTTATGATTTTACTTTTTTTATGCTTTTTCCATCTAATAAGTGAGAACAATTAGCTTTAATAGCATCTGCCATATTAGACTTAGAATTTTTATAGCTTAATATAGTAATCCATCCTTTTTTTCTTAACTCAATTGGTAAATTTTTATCATGATTTAGAGGAACAAATATAGTCTTTTTTGATGAAGGTATTTTTGTAGCTTTTAATAGTCCATCAAAAAGAATAGAAAGACCCATTCCACTAATAATTTTATTATTAGATACTATAGAGTATTGTCCTCCAAAGCATAATTCACGTTTTATATTCTCTGAAAATATTGCAAACCCTATGCCTGTATAATAGCTAAAACCGCGATTTTCTATTGGATCTATAGTTATATTAATATCCCTATTTATTTTTTTTAATCCTTGGCAAATTATTTTTACATCTTTAACAAATTTTTTTGCTTTTACTGGTAATTTAATTTTTTCTAATTTTTTAATAGCTCTTTTATAATCACCTGCAGAATCTGCTATATCTGCAAGAAGCTTGCCACATCTAGGAATATTTTTAATTTTACTTGTATTCTTAGCTATTAAATAAGAATTAATTTTTTTTATAGTTGCTTCATCTATTTTAAACTCATCTAATATTATTTTAGATAAATTAGGAATAGTAATATCAATTATTACATTTGAGACTTTTACTTTTTTAAGAGATTCTAAGCCTACTGAGATAACTTCAATTGCAGCTTGATTACTAGTATTATTGAATAGTTCAAGTCCTGCTTGTCTTATTTGTCTATCAGGGTGAAGTTGATTTCCCTTTGGTCTAAGTACATATCCAGAATAACATAATCTTAATGGAACGTTTTTTTCTATTTTTCTTTCTGATGCTATTCTTGCTATTTGAGGTGTTATATCGTTTCTTATAAACATTGGTTTATTAGATATAGGGTCAACTATTCTAAAGATATTTTCATTTATCGTGGTATCTAAAAAATATTTAAAGTTTTTTTCATATTCTATTAGTGGAGGGCTGACTTCATTATATCCATTTAATTTAAAATTTTTCATTAAACTCTCTACTAAAAAAGTTTCTTGAAAAGCTTTTTTTTCTAATAAATCTGAGATACCTTCAGGATGTATGGGCTGATAATTTAAAGTTTTTTTCATATTATTTTTCTATTATATANTTACGAAATCATATTAAATTATATTTTCTGCAAAAGTAAGAGCTTTAACACTTTTTACTTGTTTAATTTTTTTAATTTGCGATGCAATAGAGTCTGTAATTGGCTCATCAANTTCAATAAGTGCTAATGCATCNCCACCAGATTTTTGCCTTCCCAAATGAAAAGTAGCAATATTAATATTGTTTTTACCTAAAACGGAACCAAGAGACCCAATAAAGCCTGGTTTATCTTCATTAGTTATAAATAACATATTTTTTCCCAGTTCTGCTTCTATCCTTGTATTCATTACGCCAACTATTCTAGGATTGTTTCCATATAATGTGCCAATTACTTCTCTTGTTCTTCTTTCTGTTTCAACTATTAATTTAATTTCTGTAACATAATCTTCAATTTTTTCTCTNTTAGAGGTTGTGATATGCATATTTCTANTTTTTGCAATTANTGGAGCATTAACTATATTTANAGCTTCCATACTAGGAGATAAGATTCCAGAAATTAAAACGCTNGTTATGGGNTTTGTATCTAANNTGGCNACTTGACCAATATATTCAATTCTTATGTTCTTAATGCTGGTATCAGTTATTTGGCCTGCTAGTCTTCCAATTTGTTCTGCTAGCTTCATATACGGCTTAAGTTTAGGAGCGTCTTCTGATGATACTGCTGGTAAATTTAGAGCATTAGTGACGGAACCATTTATTAGATAGTTAGACATTTGTTCTGCTATTTGAATTGCCACATTTTCTTGAGCTTCAGAAGTAGATGCACCAAGGTGCGGAGTAGCAACTATTTCAGGNATTCCAAATAATACATTTTTATGCGCAGGTTCTTCGACAAAAACATCAAATGCTGCACCAGAAACCTGTCCCTTATTTATGGCATTAACTAAATCAGTTTCATTAACTAATCCTCCTCTTGCACAATTAATAATTTTTACTCCCCTTTTCATTTTTGTAATAGATTTAGCATTAATTATTTCTTTTGTGGAATTTGTTAAGGGAACATGAAGAGATATAAAATCAGAAATTTTAAATAATTCATCTATTTCTATTTTTTCTACACCAATTTCTTTAGCTTTTTCATGCGTAAGAAATGGATCATATACTTTTACATGCATNTTAAGGCCTAAAGCTCTATTTGCAACAATAGATCCAATATTTCCACAACCTATAAGACCTAAAGTCTTAGAGTATAGTTCAGTACCAGTAAATTTAGATTTTTCCCACTTTCCTTCGTGAGTTGATTTGTTGGCTTCAGGAATATTTCTTGCTAAAGACATCATCAATGCAATAGAGTGCTCTGCAGTAGTTATAGAGTTTCCAAATGGGGTATTCATAATTACTATGCCATTTTTTGTGGCTGCTTCTAAATCAATATTATCCACTCCAATTCCAGCTCTACCAACTATTTTGAGGTTTTTGGCCTTTGCAATAATTTCTTTAGTAACTTTTGTATTTGATCTAATGGCTAACCCGTCATATTTATCTATGATTTCCTCTAATTCTTTAGGAGACATACCCACTTGAGTAGTAGTTTCTATTCCATATTTTTTAAAAATAATTTTGGCTTGGTTACTTAATTTATCTGATATTAATACTTTAGGCATTTAATTGCTCCATATTATTATTTTTTATTTCTAGCCAAATTTTATTAATCCAAGGGAGAAGTAATTCTATATCTTTTGTTTCAACTGTTCCACCTCCCCAAATTCTTAAACCTAATGGAGCACTTCCATATGAATTAATATCAAAAGCTATATTTTTTATTGCTAATTTTTCATGAAAAAAATTTAATATAGATTTTNTTTCATCCTCATTTTTATTNATAAACCATTCGTCTATTATTCTTAAACAAATAGATGTAGAAGATCTAAAAGATTTATCTTTAGCTAAAAATTCAATCCAATTATTTTCTTTTTCCCATTTTTCTACAGCTTTTAAATTATTTGAACTTCTATTTATCATTGCTTTAAGTCCTCCTATATTTCTAACCCAAATTAAAGAGTCTAAAACATCTTCAATACACATCATAGAAGGTGTATTTATTGTACTACCACTAAAAATTTTATCTTGAACTTTACCTTTATTTGCAAGTCTGAATAGTTTTGGAATGGGCCAAGAGGGAGTATATTTTTCAAGTCTATTAATTGCCCTTGGTGACATTACTAATATGCCATGTTGTGCCTCTCCGCCTAAAACTTTTTGCCATGAAAAACTTGTTACATCGAGTTTTTTCCATGGTATTTCCATAGCAAAAACAGCTGAGGTAGCATCACATAGTGTTAATCCCATTCTATTAGGGCTTATCCAATCACCATTTGGAACTTTTACACCGGATGTTGTTCCATTCCACGTAAAAATAACATCATTTTTAAAATTTACAGACTCAAGATCTGGTAATTTTCCATAATCCGCTTCTATAAGTGAAGTATTAGGTATTTTTAATTCATCAATAACGTCTTTTACCCAATCTCTACCAAAAGATTCCCAAGCTAAAATATCTATNGGTTTTAAACCTAAAAGTGACCACATAGCCATTTCAAAAGCACCTGTATCAGAACCTCCTACTATAGCTATTTTATAATCTTTTGGAATATTTAAAATATCTTTTGTTTCAGTTATAACTTTTTGAATTTTCAAAAGACAGTCTTTAGATCTATGAGAGCGTCCCAAAAGAGCATTATCTATATTACTTGAGGTCCAACCTGGCCTTTTTGCACAAGGACCAGATGAAAAATTAGGATTGCTTGGTAAATCTAGTATTGCCATATTATATTCCATTGAGTAAGTCATTTTAAGTTAATTGCAATGTATTATTGTTCTTAGACATGTCAATAATATATTATTTTTTTTTAAATTTTTATTAAATGATTTAGTGGTCCATTTCCATTTCCAATATTTGGTGCTAATTTAATTGCTTGATTTACATATTTATGTGCTTGTAATACTGAATCATTAAGCGATAATTTTTGAGCTAATCCTGTAGCTATTGCACTTGACATNGTGCAACCAGTGCCATGTGTGTTTTTGGTTTTNATTCTTTCAGCGTCAATATTCAAAATATTGTTTCTACTTATTAAAATATCTGTAAGTTTATTGCTATTTAAATGACCACCTTTCATTAAAACATTTTTAATACCTAAATTTAAGATTATTTTCCCTGCAGCAATCATATCTTCATTGTTATTAATTTTAGATTTACTTAATATTTCTGCCTCTGGAATGTTTGGAGTGATAACTGAACATATTGGCATTAATTTTTTAATTAACATTTTTTCGGCGCCATCTTTGAGTAATTTATGTCCTCCTTTAGCTACCATAACTGGATCTAATACTATAGGAACTTTGTTTTGAAGTTTTTCTAATTTATCTTTAATTAATAAAATTGTCTTTTCATTGGATAGCATTCCAATTTTTATTGCATCAATTTTTATGTCTANNAAAATTGCATNAAGTTGTTTCTCAATCATATCTAGAGGAACATCAGTATAATCCACTACTCCCATTGTATTTTGTGCTGTAATTGCTGTTATTACTGATAAAGCATAACTTCCTAAGGAAGTTATGGTTTTTATATCTGCTTGAATACCTGCACCACCTCCTGAGTCTGAGCCTGCTATAGTTAATACTGTTTGTAAATCTTTATATTTAGTCATTAAGATAATTTGTTATTTCCGTTTTAAGGTTTTTGATGACGCTTAATAATAATTTTCTTTTCTTACATTCTCCCATTATTCTTAGTTTATTTTCAGTTCCTGACTTTCTTATTAATATTCTTCCATGTTCTCCAAGTAGACTTTCAGCAATTTTTATTTTATCAGTTATAAAATCATCTTTAATATTAATTGACTTTTTATTATTAAATTTAATATTTTCTGTTAATTGCGGTAGTAATTTAAAATTTTTGAATAGAGTTGAAGCTTTAATATTCTGTTCTACCATCTCCGCTATTATTTGTAGAGAAGCCACCAATCCATCTCCTGTCGTACCATGTTTGCCAATTATAATATGTCCTGATTGTTCTCCTCCTAAGTTACTGTTATATTTTCTCATAGCTTCAACTACATACCTATCTCCAACATTTGACCTGAATAATTTTAATCCAATTTCTTCTAGAAAAAAATCTAAACCTAAATTAGACATTTGAGTGCCAATTATATAATCACTAGTTAGCAATTCTTTTTTATGATATCTCTTGGCAATTATTCCAATTAATTTGTCACCGTCTATAAAATTTCCGTTTTCATCACAAATAATACATCTATCTGCATCTCCATCTAAAGCAATCCCTATATGNGCTCTATGTTTTTTAACAGTTTCTGCCATTAATTTAGGATAAGTAGAACCGCATTTAAAATTTATATTTGTNCCGTCNGGATTACACCCTATTGGAATTACGTCTGCACCTAATTCCCAGAGTGCTCTCGGAGCAACTTGGTATGCTGCTCCATTNGCACAATCTATAACTATTTTTAATTTATTAAGAGATTGATTATTAGGAAAAGTAGATTTAACAAATTCTAAATATCTACCAGCTGCATCTTCTATCCTTTTTGCTCTTCCTAGTTTTTTTGAGTCAACTAAGTGNTTTTTAAGCTTTTTATCATCATCAATTAATTTTTCAATTTCTAACTCATTTTTATCATTTAATTTGGAACCATTAGGATTAAATAGTTTTATGCCATTATCTTCATATGAATTATGTGAGGCAGATATCATAACTCCTACATCACACCTCATAGATCTAGTTAACATTGAAATTGCAGGTGTGGGCATCGGACCCACTAAAAATACATTCATACCCATTGATATAAAACCTGCTGTTAAAGAAGGCTCTATTAAATAACCAGATAATCTTGTATCTTTACCTATAACTACATTATGTTTGTGNCTGCCTCTAGTAAAATNTTCTCCTGCNGCCATACCTACTTTTAAGGCTATTTCTCCTGTCATTGGAAGTGTATTAGCTCTTCCTCTTATACCATCTGTGCCGAAATATTTTCTTTTAATTTTTGACATTTGAATTATTTATTTTCTATATAATTTAAGTGATTCCACATTGTTAAAGATTGTAAAGTCTCTTTTACATCATGTACTCTTAAAAATTTAACACCTTTTTCAACTGCAGATATAGCAAGTGCTAAAGAACTAGGCAACCTTTGATCTACTGAAGAATTAGTTAGTCTACCTATCATAGATTTTCTTGAAGCTCCAATCATAATATTTGAATTTAAAGAGTGCAACATACTTAAATCTCTGAATATTTTTATATTATGGTAATCATTTTTACCAAAACCTATTCCTGGATCCAGTAAAATATTATTTTCTTTTATACCATTATTTAAAGCAAATTTTCTCTTTAACTCTAAATAATTTGTTATTTCTAAAGATACATTATTGTAATTAGGGTTTTGTTGCATAGTTTGAGGGTTGCCTTGCATATGCATCAAAACAACTCCAACTTTGTTTTTAGAAATTATTTCAGCTGACTTTTTATCTTTAAGAGAGCTTATATCATTAATGATTTGTGCTCCAGCATCAATAGCTTTTTCCATAGTGCTTGCATTTTTAGTATCACATGAAATGGTAATTTTTCTTTTTGATAATTCTTTAATTATAGAAATAATTCTTCTCTGCTCTTCTTTTACATCTATATTAGAAGCTCCTGGTCTAGATGATTCTCCTCCTATATCTATAATATCGGCTCCTTCTTCACACATTTTTTCTGCTTTTTTTATACAATCAGATAAAGATGGAATTTCATTATAATTTTCTGAAAAACTATCTGGGGTAACATTTAATATTCCCATTATATANTAATTTTTATCATTCATGCCCATAAAGGTTTTTGGAATTTTGCTTATATTTGNAATCATANTATGTATTGATTTANTACTTAAATAACTATTTTTCCATTGGTCTGGCTTTGAAACGGAATAAGTTTTTTGAGTATTTTTTTCAGATGTTTCAATAGTAAATTCTTTAAAACATACATTATTTGACGATAATGGTAATGCAATTTTATTTTTAATATAGTATTTAGCTTGTTTACCAAATGATATATTTGTGGGTATAATCCTGTATTTAATCACTGTTCAAAATACAAAAGTTATGTCTCGTTAGGACTTGGCTTCTGAATATTATCTTGAGATGTTTTAGTCTTTCCATCAGAGGATTTATTAATTGAATCTTTATCAAATTTTACATCTTCTTTATTAATATCTTTATTAGATAAAATTTTCGAAATTTCGTCAGCATTTAAGGTTTCATAATCAAGAAGTCCTTTAGCTAGCTTATGTAAATCTTTAATTTTATTTTCAATAATACTTCTAGCAGTTTTTTCTCCTTGCTCAACAAGTTCTCTAACTTCTTCATCTATAATTCTAGCAGTTTCATCTGATATATTTCTCTGTTGAGCTACTGAATGTCCTAAAAAAACTTCCTCTTGATTACTTTCATATCTTAATGGTCCTAATTTATCAGAAAAACCAAACTCCATTACCATTCTTCTTGCCAGATTAGTTGCTTGTTGTATATCATTGCCAGCGCCTGTGGTTATATGCTTTTTCCCATATATTAATTCTTCAGCAACTCTTCCACCAAACATAGAGGCAATCAAAGCTTCTAATTCAGTTCTAGTTTGAGCTAGTTTATCTCTTTCAGGTAACCACATAGTCACACCTAATGCTCTACCTCTTGGAATTATAGTAACTTTATGTAATGGTTCATGACCCTCAACATTTAACATAACCAAAGCATGTCCAGCTTCGTGATAAGCTGTTTTTTCTTTTTCGTCTTCTGTCATTACCATAGAGCGACGCTCTGCTCCCATCATAACCTTATCTTTAGCTTGCTCAAGCTCTATCATTCCAACATTTAATTTATTTTTTCTGGCAGCTAAAAGAGCTGCTTCATTTATTAAATTAGCTAAATCAGCTCCTGAAAAACCTGGAGTTCCTCTGGCAATAATTCTTGGATCAACATTTTTAGCTAAGGATATTTTTTTCATATGTACTTTTAATATTTTTTCTCTACCTAAAATATCTGGATTTGGTACTACAACCTGACGGTCAAATCTTCCAGGTCTTAGTAAAGCGGGATCTAAAACATCCGGCCTATTGGTAGCTGCAATTAAAATTACACCTTCATTTGTTTCAAATCCATCCATTTCCACTAGTAATTGATTTAAAGTTTGCTCTCTTTCATCATTTCCTCCACCTAGTCCTGCTCCTCTATGTCTGCCTACTGCATCTATTTCATCAATAAAAATTATACAAGGTGCATTTTTTTTACCTTGTTCAAACATATCCCTAACTCTACTGGCACCGACTCCAACAAACATCTCTACAAAATCTGAACCAGAAATTGTAAAAAATGGAACATTTGCTTCACCTGCAACAGCTCGGGCTAAAAGTGTTTTTCCAGTTCCTGGTGGACCAACTAATAAAACACCCTTAGGAATCTTTCCTCCTAATTTTTGAAATTTTTGAGGGTTTTTAAGAAATTCAATAACTTCTTCTAATTCATCTTTTGCTTCATCTACGCCTGCTACATCCTCGAAGGTAACCTTGCCTTGTTTTTCTGTTAGTAACCTGGCTTTAGATTTACCAAAACCCATAGCACCACCTTTTCCTCCTTGCATTTGCCTCATGAAGAAAATCCAGACGCCAATAAATAATAGCATTGGTAACCAGTTTAATAATATACCCAATATTGGTGAAACTCTTTCTTCAGCTGGACTTGCAGTTACCTTAACTCCGCTTTCAGTAAGCTTTTCAATTAATAATGGATCATTAGGAGCATATGTAGTAAATGATTCTCCTGATTGAAAATGTCCATAAATATTGTTTTCTTGTATAGTGACATCGTTTACATTATTTAATTTAACTTGAGATAAAAATTCCGAATAGGGAAGTGACACATTTTGATTTTGAACAGATTTATCCTGAAATAAATTAAATATAGCTAACAAAAATAAAATTATGATTATCCAAGCAGCTAAATTTTTTCCAATTTTGTTCAAATCAAATCTCCTATACTTTATATATATAGCTTATTACAACTAATAAACAAATCATTTTCGATATGTTCTATTTTTATGTTTTTTTTCCATAAATAATTCTTATAGTATAATAAATGGGGAATAGAAACAATTTCGTCAAGTACTCTGAAAGTTGGTAATGTTTTTATTGCTGCAAAAGGCATTTTTGTCTTTTGTATTTTTTTTAACTTAACCATATTTATGTAATCTTTTTCAGTTAAAGGACCTACAGAAATATTAGAAGTATGACATTGTTTTGTAATTAAAAATCTTCTATCCCAGATTGTAGTTTTATATTGAAGTATAATTTGATTAATTGATGGTTCATTTTGCCTAATAAGTAAAATAATATTTTTACTTTTAATGAAATACACACCTCCTGCCGTGAAATTATTTATATTTACATCATGAATATTTGTAATAATTCTATTTATGACCAATGATTTTCTAGGATATTTTTTTCCTCCAATTATTTTTATTAGTAATATAAGAATTTTTTTCTGAAACAATTTTGGTAGTTTTTTAATGAATTCATTTTTTATTTCACAAATTCCATTATCATTAAATTTTACATTTTTTTTAATTTGATTATTTAATAGCTTATCAATATTTAACTTTAATTTAGAATATTGATTAATTACTAATTTAAAGTCATGGCTAAGGGATTTACTTTTTGCAATGTATCGTGCTTTAGTTCTCTTATACTTTAAATTATAATTTGTGGGATCACTAACCCAATTAATGTTTGTTTTTCTACAAACTTCTTTTAGATCTTTTTTTTCAAAATTTAGAAGAGGTCTAATTATATTAAGTTTTGTAAAATCTGTAATTATTGTTGTATTACTTTTCATGCAAGCAAGGCCATCTAAACCACTATTTGCTTCCAATCTGATGATGAAAGTTTCTATTTGGTCATTAGCATGATGTCCAATCATAATTAAGTCTATATCATTTTTAATACACTCTTTAGCTATTAGATTATATCTTGCTATTCTTGCAGTTTCTAAAATATTGTGCTGAGAATGAGGTTTTTTCCATACTATTGTTTTATGACAAATTGATAATTTATCCATACATGATTTTACAAATTGTGCCTCTTTTTGTGACTCTATTCTTAATTGATGATCTACTGTGAAAGCAAATAAATCAAGGTTGTATTTTGTCCTATATTTGTTAAGTAAGATTGCTAAAGATAAGCTATCTGGTCCTCCAGAGACGCCAATCCCTATTTTTTTATTTGCAATATATTTTGAATTTTTAATAATAAAATTTTCAAATTTTTTTTCTATTAAATTTAAAGTACGCACAATATTACTTACATTCTAATCTTTCTTGAAAAGAATTTGCTCTAGTAAGAATTCTTGGAGGCATTTTAGGGAATTCTTCAAGAAGTTTTTTAAAAGTGGCGCATGCCTCGGTTAATTTTTCAAGAGAAAATAATGATATGCCTAATTTTAATAGTTGGTCTGCAGCCTTTGACCCCTCTGGAAATTTTTTATATCCTGCGGCAAAATTATATGCAGCTAATTGATAATTTTTCCTAACATAAAAAGTTTCCCCTAACCAGTAATAGGCATTACTGCTTAATTTGTTATCTGGATATTCTTTAATAAATTTTGTAAATGCAACTTCTGCAGCTTCATATTCTCCTGTTGATAACATATTATATGCTCTTTGATAAATTTCTTTAGGATCTGTAGGAACATTAATTGCTTCATTAACGTTATTATCAGTTAACAAATTATTATTTTGTTGATTTTCATTAGGATTAATGGTTTGAACTATTTCATCTTGTCCATCTGGGTTTATTCTTGCAAGAATTCCTTCATTAGAATTTTTATTGTTATTTTCAGTTATTGTTTCTTGTTCAATATTTGGGTAATTAATTTCTTGATTGCTTATATCTTGCTTGGCAATATTAAAATCATTTAATTTATTTACTAAATTTTCAATAGATTCTTTTAGTGATGAATTTTCATTCTCTAATTGATTTATTTTAAAAGTTAACTCTTCAATAAGACCATTTGTTTTTCTATATTGTTCTTCCATTTCTATTAATCTTAGTTCATGGTTAGCAAGACCTTTTGAAGTAACAGTATTATCATTATTTAAGTTATCTGAAGGTATTTCAGAAATTGGGTCTTTAGATTGATATATTTTTCTTTGTACATCTCTTAGATCTCTTTCAAGGCTGTTTAACTTATTAATAATAACGTCATTATTATTTTGAGCGTAAGCTTTTATGTTAAAATTTAATAATAATATTAATAATATTAAAAAATGAGTAATATTGGATTTCATATTAGTTATCAATTATTAATAAAG
The DNA here is from genome assembly GCA_002715265.1 of Candidatus Pelagibacterales bacterium. Taxonomy (GTDB): domain Bacteria; phylum Pseudomonadota; class Alphaproteobacteria; order TMED109; family TMED109. Next base: position 35,993 of record PAYS01000020.1, on the reverse strand, counting down.
GTAATAGCAGTTCTATTTTGTGTCCAAGCCCAATCATTGTGACCTTCTACTGTGGGTTTTTCTTTTCCATAAGATATCACGGTTATTCTACTAGACTCTACTCCCAGAGAAACCAAGTAGTTTTTTACCGCACTAGCTCTTCTTTCACCTAAAGCTAAATTGTATTCTCTTGTGCCTCTTTCATCACAATGTCCTTCTACAGTAATAGAAATACCTGGGTTTCTTGATAAAAATTGGTATTGTTTATTCAAAGTTTCTGCACTCTCAGCAGAAATTGTTGACTCATCATATCCAAAAAATACCCTATCTCCAACCTCAATTAATTCTGATGATAGTTTTTCTTCAACTGTAAGTTCAACTTCTTCCATTTCAATTTGTTGAGCAGTATTATCCACTATTTCTATTTCGTCATCAATATTGTTATCAGGACTATCAGATATCCCTCCTTCTGCATCAAGAAGAAGATTATCTTTATTTTCATTTGCACAAGAAATTAATAAAGAAAAAATAATAAATATTGCAATTAATCTTAAGAAATTAAACATATATAGCTCCTTATGAACTTACTTACTTAAATGTTATACTATATTATACATACTATAAATTATTATTTAGTTAAATTTAATAATAAAATATTTAATTCTTTGGACTCCATGCAGGATCAGATGCGTCACCTGGTGTCATTAGCTCTCTTTCTCTATTGCCCGTTATATCTATTACAAATAATCTAGTTCGCATATCTCCATCTTCTTGAGGAGTTTGTCTAAAAAAACTTAATACTCTTCCTCCTGGAGCCCAGGTAGGACCTTCGGTAAGATATCCCTCTGCTATTAATCTCTCTGAAGATCCATCAGGATGCATTAATCCAATAAAGAATCTACCTCTGGTAAATTTTGTAAATGCAATATAGTCTCCTCTAGGAGACCAAACTGGAGTTGCATAACTTCCCCTACCAAAACTGACTCTTTTAATATTTTTTCCATTTCTATTCATTACATATAAATGTTGTCCACCAGATCTATCTGAATTAAAAATAATATTTTTTCCATCAGGAGAAAAAGATGGAGAAGTATCTATTGATCTTCCATAAGTTAGTTGTGATATATTTTTGGTTTCTAAGTCCATAATATATATATTTGTTGCCCCATTTTGTGCTAAAGACATAATTAATTCTTTACCATCTGGAGAAAACCTAGGAGCAAATGACATTCCATTAAACTCACCTAATATTTCTGTTTTTCCTGATAGAAGATCATATATATATACACTAGGTTTTAAACCTCTATTAATTCCACTATAAGAAAAGAAGGTAATCTTTTGCTGATTTGGGGAAAATCTTGGAGTTAAAACTAATGATTTGCCACTAGTCAAATATTTATGATTAGCCCCATCTTGGTCCATAATTGCTAATCTCTTAATTTTATTTTTTTGCTTTCCGGACTCAGCAACATAAACAATTCTTGTATCGAAATAACCTTCTTCTCCTGTGAGTCTTTCATATATTTTATCCGAGATGATATGAGAAATTCTCCTCCAAGATTTAATTTTTGAAGATAAAGAAATGCCAAACATTCTTCTTTCACCATATACATCCCATAATTGTACATTGACCTTAATTTTACTATCATCTTTTTTTTCAATATTTCCTGTAATCAATGCTTGAGCATCTATGATTCGCCAATCTCTAAATTTTGGAGGAATATTAATTAGTTGTGACGGTTTTTGCATGTAGGCATTTCTATCTAGTAACATAAACAAACCGGAATCAACTAAATTTTTTGAAATAAGATTAGGTATTTGTTCTTTTAATTTTAAATTAATTAAATCTTCATCGACAGAAAAGAAAGATACAGCAATAGGCATAGCTTGTACGCGCCCTCCCATTATATCAATTTGTAGAGGAGCATCATTTGAATAAGATTGTTTATCTGAAAACAAAAAAACTAATATAGTCATTAGAGTCAGTAATAATGGATATTTTTTAATTAAATTTAATTTCATTTCTAATCCTATTTATTTTCATTTTTATATAGGTGTAAAGTTTATACTTATTTTATCCCAATGAGAGTAGAGGTCTAGAGGTAATTTTTCAAATTTAGATAATTTTTTAACAGCTCTTTCTGCGGCTTCTAAAAAAGACCTGTATACGGGATCTTTCTGGGCTTTTTTTATTGCATTCTTATCTATAATAATTTTAGTAATTTTTCCATCTTCTCTAATACTTATTGTAATTGGGACTTTTACATTATTTACTAATACAGAGTCTAAAGCTGGAGGAATCGTATAGTGTTTTCTTATTTGTTTAGCTATATTCTGCTCTAGTTTAGCTAATGTATCACTTGAAGGTTTGTTGATTTTTTTTATAGGTTTCTCAATATCTATATTTTTTTCGGCTAATTCATTTACTATTTTGTCAAAATCATTTGTTTTGTTGATTTCTGGTTCAGGTTTTTCTAAGTTTTTAAGCATATCGTCAAATATATCTTTTTTTTCTTCTTTTTTAACAATTTCTGTAGTTTTTTTCTGTGGCTCATCCATTTTAAATTCTGGTTTTTGGATAGGTATTTGAGGAACAATTTTTGTTTTTTCAGGTATAGTTTCTTGCACATTTTTAATTATGGATGGTTTTTCTTGAGGTAAGGTTGGTTTTATTGCTGGCTTAGTAACCTCAATTTTTTTTTCTGGAATTTTTTTTACTATATTTTCTTTTTGTTTTTTTTCTGTAAATTCTTCTTTTTTATCTTCAATTATTATTTCAACTGGAATATAATCTAGCTCTTTAGTTTTAATTTCAGGCAAAGTAATTGAAATTAATATAAAAATAAATAAGTGTAAGCCTACGGATGTATATACTGCGTTTCTCAAAATATTATTTTTCTTTTACTTGTTTAGTAAGTAAAGCAACTTTTGTATAACCAGAATGTGTAATTAAACTCATTATTTTCATTACTTCGCCATATGACAGTTTTTCATCAGCTTTTACAAAAATTCTTGATTCTTTTTCTATACCTGTGATCGCATTTAATGTAACTAGTAAGGTTTCTTTTTTAATAGGATTTTCTCCAATAAATAGCTCTCCATTAGATGTCATTGTAATAGTAATAGGCTCATCTTGCCCGGGTAAAGACTTAGACTCAGTGGATGGCAAGTCAACTGTAATTCCTGTTGTCAATAGAGGAGCAGTAATCATAAAAATAATTAATAAAACTAACATTACATCTACTAAAGGTGTAACATTAATTTCTGACATTGGCTTGTGTTGAAAAGAATTAGTACTTGTTTTTTTTTCATTTATATTCATTCGTCAGATTCCTGCTCAGATAAATGTCTAGATAACAGTGCTTCAAATTCACTTGCAAAGTTTTGAAGTCTTAATGCATAAGTATTCAAGTTATTAGATAATTTGTTATAGGCAATTACTGCAGGAATAGCAGCTACTAAACCAAGGGCTGTGGCTAATAAAGCCTCTGCAATTCCTGGAGCTACTACTGCTAAAGATGTGTCTTTACTAACGGCAATAGATTGAAAGCTATTCATAATTCCCCACACTGTTCCAAAAAGACCAATAAAAGGAGCAGTAGACCCGACGGTGGCTAGAAATCCAATATTTTTTTCAATGTTTTCTAGTTCTCTTGTAACTGCTACGTTCATTACTTGGTGAATTCTTTCTTGGAGACCTGCCTGTATATTTTTATTAGGTAAAATGTTATTTTTATTTGCTCTAGTCCATTCGTACATGCCAGCAACAAATACAGTTGCTAAAGGATGCTGAGGATTACTTTCTTGCTCTTTATATAGATCTTCCAAAGATTCTCCTGACCAAAAAGCACTTTCAAATATTTGAGCTTGTTTTTTAAGTGAGTAAAATTTTCTAATTTTTTCAAAAATTATACTCCAAGACCATATACTAGCTATTAGAAGAATTAACATTACTATCTTAACTATTATATCTGCTTGCATTACTAACCCCCAGAATGAGACATCTAAAGGCATATCTGAGATAATTTCTGTTTCCATTAAGAACTCCTATGTATTTTTATTATATTTTAGTTTATTAAGAATTTTTGTAGGCAAACGAACTGGTTTTCCTAATGAGTTTATAGAGCCTAATGTTAAATCTATTTTGGCAATTAAGTCTTTTTTTCTATACATTATTTGTTTCATCATTATTTTTGCAGCAGCTACTTTTAATATATAACTTTCTATTCTAATTAAATCATCTAACATGCTAGGTATATTATATTCAATGCTAAGTTTTTTAACAATAAATTGAATATTAAAATCATATTTTAATTTCTGTTGATGAATATTCATTTTACGAAGCATTTCTGTTCTAGCTCTTTCAGCAAATTTTAAGTAATTCGAATGGTATACAACGCCTCCTGCATCCGTATCTTCATAATATATTCTAACATTATTAATATATGGAAATATTGATATTTTATTTATTTTTTGTTTCATTTTTATTTAATTTTAATTCTAATTTATTTATTGCAGATTTAGTTGCTACCCTCCCTCGAGGGGTTTTTTGTAGGAAGCCTTTTTGAATTAGGTAGGGCTCAATAATATCTTCTATAGAATCTTTTTGTTCTCCCATCTGTGCTGCTAATGTTTCTAATCCAACGGGTCCTCCACTATGATCATATATAAGGTGTTTTAAATAATCTTGGTCAATTTGATCTAGACCGTTTTTGTCCACTCCCAATTGTAGCAAAGCTTCATCTGCCATAGAGTCAGTTATAGTACCTTTTTCCGTGTTATTAGAAGTGAATATATCCCTCAATCTTCTAACTAATCTACCAGCTACTCTGGGTGTTCCTCTCGATCTTTTTGCAATTTCGATGGCCGCTTTATCATCTAAATTTAGTCCTAATAAATTAGAATTTCTAATTACTATCTCTTTCATTTCTATAATTTCATAAAAATCGAGTCTTGCTGGAATGCCAAATCTATCTCGAAATGGATTAGATAATAAGCCGGCTCTAGTAGTAGCTCCTATTAAAGTAAAAGGCTGTAAGTCTAGTTTTACAGATCGCGCAGAAGGACCTTCACCTATTAGCATATCAAAATGTAAATCTTCCATTGCAGGATAGAGTTTTTCTTCTGTAGTGGTGTTTAGACGATGAATTTCATCAATAAATAATATGTCATGTTTTTCTAATCCTGTTAGTAAAGCTGCAAGATCTCCTGGACGTTGGATAACTGGACCTGAAGTAGATTTAAAATTTACTCCTAATTCATTAGCAATAATTTTTGCTAAAGTTGTTTTTCCTAACCCAGGCGGCCCATACAATAATAAATGATCCAAAGCTTCATTCCTTTTTTTTGCCGCTTCAATAAATATTTTTATATTATTACAAACTTTCTTTTGGCCTATAAATTCAGATAATGTTTTTGGCCTTAAAGAGTAGTCTTGTTTATCCATTTGTAAACTAGATATAGGGCTATTCAACTTATCATTTTCTATACTCATGCATTTATCTTTCTGCTAGTAGTTTTAATGCAATTTGAATCATTTCTTCCAACTTTTTGTTTTTATCATCTGAACTCATTTTTGATAATACATTATAAGTTTCATTTTGATTATATCCTAAACTTGTTAATCCACTTATTAAATCTTCTATATCTTTATTTTTAGCAGTGTTTACTGCAAGAGGACTTATTTGTAATATTTTATCTTTAAGTTCAGAACATATTCTTCCTGCTCCGCGCATTCCAATTCCAGGTATTTGCGTTAAAGAAGTTTTATCTTCTGAGGATATTATACTTTCTAATTCACTTGGTGTGAAAATTGATAAAGTGTTTAAAGCTGTTTTTGCACCTACTCCTTGAACTTTTAATAATATACTAAACCAATATTTTTCTTGTTCTTCCTTAAAACCATATAGTGTAATTTGGTCTTCTCTTACTATTGTTTCAATAAGTATTGAATCTAACTCACCTTTATTAGATAGTTTATCAATAATATTTTTTGGGCAGTATATTAAATATCCTACTCCAGAAACATTTAAAATTAATGAATTTTCATAAATTTGGTCTATTATTCCTGTTAGTTTAGCTATCATTTTTAAAGCTCTGTAATATTTTTTAAATTAAATTGTGTGTAGTGAGTATGGCATATTGCTATAGCTAATGCATCAGATTCATCATCATTTGAATAGTTACAACCTGGTAAGAGTATTTTTAACATAGCTGCAATTTGATCTTTAGAGGCTTTACCCGTTCCTGTAACGGCTTGTTTTATAACAGTTGGTGCGTATTCTTTTAGATATATATTATTCAAGGAGCAAGCCGTTATAGCTGCACCTCTTGCCATTCCAAGTTTAAGCGTAGATTGAGGATTTTTATTAACAAATATTTCTTCAATTGCTCCTGTATTTGGATTATATTTGTTTAATATTTTAGTAACTTCTTCATGAATAGTTTTTAATCTTTCAGGTAATTCAAGATTAGTTTTAGGTGAAATAGTCCCGCTGGCTATCCATGTAATTTTATTTTGAATAAAATCTATTATTCCCCAACCGGTATTACGTAACCCTGGGTCTAAGCCTATAAGACGCATAAATATTCCTTATTTATTTGCTATTTTCTCCATAATTTCATCAGATATTTCAAAATTTGTATAAACATTTTGAACATCGTCATTATCCTCTAACACATCTATAAATTTTATTATCTTTTCAGCATCATCTTGATTTACTTGTTGATAGTTTTGAGGAACCCATTCTAATTTAGCAGATGATGGGTCTCCAATTTTACTAGAAAGGGTGTCTCTGACATTTCCAAATTCCTCTGATTTGCATATTGCAACATGCGCATCATCTTCGCTGCTAATGTCTTCAGCGCCTGCATCAGCTGCATAATCAAAAAAATTATTTTCATCACAATCTTCAATTTTAAATTTTATTACGCCTTTTCTGTTAAATACAAAACTAAGGCTGCCTGTTTCTCCAAGAGATCCTCCATTTTTACTAAATGCAGATCTAATTTCTGATGCTGTTCTATTTCGATTATCTGTTAATACATCAATAATTACTGCTACACTTCCTGGCCCGTATCCTTCGTATCTAATTTCTTCATAACTTGTTTCGTCGTTTTCTCCAGTAGCTTTTTGAATTGCCTTTTCTATTCTATCTTTAGGCATATTTTCTGCTCTAGCACTTATAATAGCATTACGAAGTCTAGGATTTTTTTCAGCTTCAGGTATACCTGATTTTGCAGCAACAGTAATTTCTCGAGCCATTTTAGAAAATAATTTTGCTCTTTTTGCATCTTGTGCACCTTTACGATACATAATATTTTTAAACTTTGAATGGCCTGCCATTGATAACACCTTTTTTATTTATTTTATTATACTCTTTTTTTGTTAATTTAAATTAATTTTTTGTTTTCATTGGCATTCTATTTATTAATAGGGGGCCTATGATAATTGGTTCTATTTTGTCAGCTAATCCATATTTATCGTCAATACTCACCAAAACACCGCTGAGAGTTGCCTCACCTTTGCTAGCATTAATTCGTCCAGTTGGCATTTTACTTTTAAATCTAGCAACCCATCCATTTTTTTCTCCCCCTATTACAGAATTATAATCGCCACACATTCCAGCATCGGACTGAAAGGCTGTACCTTTTTCCATGATATGTGCGTCAAGTGTTGGAACATGGGTATGGGTTCCTACAACAAAACTTACCCTTCCATCAAATGCGTGAGCAATTGCCATTTTTTCTGAAGAAGCTTCTCCATGAACATCAATTATTATAGCTTGAATATTTTCTCCTAAATTATAATCCTTAATTGCATTTTCTATAGTTTCTATTGGATCGTTTAGGGGATCCATAAATAGTCTGCCCATAACATTTAATACTATTATGCTTCTTTCTAAAGCATCAATATGTTTAATAAATCCAGAACCTGGCGTAGAAGAAGGATAATTATGAGGTCTAAGTAATTGATTTTTTTTTGTTATGTATGGTATTATTTCGTTCTGATCCCAAACATGATTTCCTGTTGTTATTATATCTACTCCGTTATCAAAAAATTCTTCACATATTTTAGGTGTTATACCAAACCCACCTGCAGCATTTTCTCCATTAACAATTACAGTATCAATTTCTAATTTTGTTTTTAACAAAGGTAATTCTTTTTTAATTACTTCTCTTCCTGATTTTCCTACGACATCTCCTAAAAATAATATGTTCATAAAATATCCTTTTATTATTAATCTTTTTTTCTATATATAAACTTATCAGTTACTATTACATCCATTTTAATATCATGAGAATCAGTAGGCACTTTAGCTATTTTTTGAATATTATATGCAAATCCTATTTTAATTATATTCTTTTTTCTATTTAGCGCTTTATCATAATAACCTCCACCTCTACCTAGACGATTACAATTTTGATCAAAAGCTATTAATGGACATATTATTATATCTATATTTTTTAATTCTTTAGTTTTAAGTATAACACCTAAATTAGTACTTATAATTGGAGTATTAGGGGTCCATAACTTAAATAAAATTTTATCATTTTCAGTTGAAGCTATTGCTATATTATTGGTAATTTGACTCAATGCTGCCAAAGTTGGCTTAGAATTAATTTCTGATCCCATAGGCCAATATAGGGCAATTTTCAAATTTTTATTTAGTATTTTTTGATTTTCTAAATATTTTAACAGGTTTATAGCTATTAATTCACTACCATAAATATCGTTTATATGAGTTTGTTTTCTAATTTTTATATATTTTTTTCTTATATCATTTTTATTTTCATTGCTTATTTTAGAAGAGTAACGCCGCATGAATCGTTTATTATGAATAACCACCGTGGATCCTAAGTTAATAGGTGGGTATCTCATAACAAGACCACGGTCTTGACAGAGGAAATTCCCGAGTGATTTGAAAGGTCCTGGAGTTTATCATTTACTTCGTATCCTGCAGCAATTACTCCCCTGATAATATATGATATAAGTTTATTATATTCAACATGAATAATAGTTAAATAATTATGTTTATGTTTTTAAAGTGTTAAAAATTTTTTCTAATTTTTTTACATTAGATTCAATTGAATCAGCTGCTTCGTCTAATATGTCTTGATTTTTATCAAGAACGGTTATGGCAGCTAATACCATAAGTTTTACATCTCCAATTTGCCCAACATTATTAGCAATATTTATTACTTCTTTATTAAGCATCTCTGCAAGATCTTTAACTCTTTGTTCTTCTCCTGCTTCGCAAGAAATTTTATGTTCTCTTGAATTTATAACAATATTCACTTCAGGCATTATTTTTCGCCTTCCATTAATGTTTTTATTTTAGTTAAAATCTTTTCTAATTTATTTATGATAGATGCATTTTTATTTTTTAATTCTATATTTTCCTTAATGAGAATTTCATCTACATTAGGTTTGTTAATAGTTTTTTTGTTTGCATTAACAAAATTAGTAATATTATCTGTCACTTCATTAAATTTATTAATTGATGCTTTTAAATCTTTCATAATTAGTATTTTGCTAATAAAATAAAAAATTGTCTATAAAAATTAAATATCATTGTATTTTTGTATAATAATTTTCTATAACGATTGTGTAAATTTTTATTAAATAATTTCAAATTAAAATATAATTAGGATATAAATTTTAATATGTCTGAGGAAATTACAATAGATGCTGTTAGAGATGTTGAGCTTGCAAATGCAATAAGGATGTTGTCAGTAGATGCTGTAGAAAAAGCAAATTCGGGACATCCAGGAATGCCTATGGGTATGGCAGATGTAGCAACAGTTTTATTTAAAAAATTTTTAAAATTTGATGCAAATTGTCCAGGTTGGAAAAATAGAGATAGATTTGTCTTAAGTGCTGGACATGGATCTATGTTATTGTATTCATTACTTTATTTAACAGGTTATAATGATATTAATATTGAAGATATAAAAAATTTTAGGCAGTTAGGGTCAAAAACTGCAGGACACCCAGAGTATGGGGAGCTTGAAGGAATTGAGACGACTACAGGACCTTTAGGACAAGGTCTGGCAAATGCTGTAGGGATGGCAATTTCTGAGCGAGCACTGAGTTCTAGGTTTGGAAGTGATATTATTGATCATAATACTTTTGTGATTGCTGGAGATGGTTGTTTAATGGAAGGAATTTCCCAAGAGGCTATTTCTTTAGCAGGTCATTTAGGATTAGGTAAACTTATCGTATTGTTTGATGATAATGGTATTTCAATAGATGGACCAACTTCATTATCTACTTCTGATAATCAAATGGCTAGGTTTGCAGCAAGTAAATGGCATACTGTAGAATGCGATGGTCACTCTTTTGAAAATATTGAAAATTCTCTAAAAGAAGCTCTTAATGATGAAAGACCTTCTCTAATTTCCTGTAAAACTAGAATTGGATATGGTTCTCCAAATAAAGAAGGTAAATCTTCTAGTCATGGTTCACCTATGGGAAAAGAAGAAATAGAATTAATTAGAAAAAATTTAAATTGGGATATGACAGAATTTGAATTGCCTAAACATATTATTGATGCGTGGATTAAAATAGGAAGTAAAGGAAAAAAATTACGAGAAAGTTGGGAAAAAAAATATAATGATTATAGTCATAAAGATGCAATTGAGGAACTAAGTATAAATAGTAATTTGGAATTTCTGGAATCTGAACTACTAAAATTTAAAAATAATCTTTATAAAAATCAAGATTCAATTGCGTCCAGAAAAGCAAGTGAAAATGTATTAAATATTTTAAACACAAAACTAACAAATTTAATAGGTGGTTCAGCTGATTTGACAGGTTCAAATAATACTCTTGCTAAAAATCAGCAACCAATTACCGCGGATAATTTTTCAGGCTCTTATATATATTATGGCATTAGAGAGCATGCTATGGCTGCTATTATGAATGGTATTGCTTTACATGGTTTCTTTATTCCATATGCAGGNACATTTTTAGTTTTTACAGATTATTGTAGNCCTTCTATAAGGNTATCTGCTTTGATGAANTTAAAAGTTNTTTATATTATGACACATGATTCTATNGGTTTAGGAGANGATGGNCCTACTCATCAACCTGTAGAACATTTATCATCNNTAAGAGCTATTCCTAACTTAGAAGTNTGGAGACCAGCAGATACGGTGGAGACTTTAGAGGTTTGGCAGGCTTCTTTAATGACCAAAAATAAACCTAGCGTGTTNGCATTATCTAGACAAAATTTAAAATTTGTAAGAAATAATAATATAAGTGAAAATTTATCTTCAAGAGGAGCATATATTTTAGAAGAACAAGAAGAAGCATTAGTAACTTTAATAGCATCAGGATCGGAAGTAGGTTTAATAGTTAATGTGGCAGAAAAACTCAAAAATGAAAATATACACACTAGAGTGGTTTCAGTTCCATGTTTGGATAGATTTCATAGTCAAGATAGTAAATATAAAGAGACAGTATTTGGTTTAATTCCTAAAATAATTGTAGAGGCGGGAGTAAGACAAAGTTGGGATTATTTTATGACAAAAGATGATGTTTTTATAGGTATGGATANTTTTGGAGAATCTGCACCTGCAAAAGATTTATATGAACATTTTAATATAACGGAAGAAGAAATTATTAAATCAGTCAAAAATAAATTAAATAAATAGGAGGAATTATGACAGTAAATGTGGCTATAAATGGTTTTGGAAGAATTGGAAGATTAGTGCTTAGAGCAATTTTAGAATCAAATAGGAAAGATATTAAAGTAGTCGCCATAAATGATCTTGGTTCCGTAGATACGAATGCACATTTATTAAGTTATGATAGTGTACATGGAAAGCTAGATGAGAAAATAAGTGTTGAAAATGGAAGTATAAAAACACCGCATGGTATCATTGAGGTTTTNTCTGAGAGAAACCCAGAACAATTACCATGGAAAAAATTAGATATAGATGTTGCACTAGAGTGTACGGGANTTTTTACTAAAAAGGATGATGCTTCTAAACATATAATTGCAGGAGCAAAAAAAGTTTTGATTTCTGCTCCAGGAAAAGATGTCGATTATACAGTGGTATATGGTGTAAATGATAAAGGTTTAAACTCTAGCCATAATATAGTATCTAATGCAAGTTGTACCACTAATTGCTTAGCACCGGTTGCGCAAGTATTAAATGAATTAGTGGGTATAGANAGTGGATTTATGACAACTGTTCACGCTTTTACAGGGGATCAACCAGTTTTAGACACTTTGCACAGTGATTTAAGAAGGGCACGAGCTGCTTCTAGTTCCATGATTCCTACATCTACTGGCGCGGCTAAAGCAGTAGGNTTAGTTTTNCCAGAATTAATTGGAAAACTTGATGGAACTGCTGTTAGAGTTCCTACGGCAAATGTATCTATGGTTGATTTGACTTTTTATTCAAAAAGAGACACTTCTGTTGAAGAAATTAACGGTGCAATGAAAAAGGCATCTGAGGGAAGTCTATCAGGGGTACTCACTTATAATGATCAGCCTCTTGTATCAATTGATTTTAATCATAACCCTGCCTCTTCTAATTTTGATTCAACTCAGACACAAGTTGTACAAGGTAAATTAGTGAGAATTTTATCTTGGTATGATAATGAATGGGGTTTTTCGAATAGAATGTCCGATGTTGCAGTTTTAATGGGTAAATAAATATGACTTTAAAAACAATAGAAAATATTAATGTTTCAGGAAAAGTTGTTTTATTAAGGTGTGATTTAAATATACCAATAAGTGAGGATGGAGAGATACTTGATATTAGTAGGATAGAGCGGATAATGCCTACAATTAAATATTTATCAAGTAGGGGAGCTAAAATAGGTTTATTATCACATTTTGGAAGACCAAATGGTAACTATGATGAAAATTTATCCCTTGGATTTATATCAGAATGTTTAGCAGAAACACTTCAAGCACAAGAGATCGTAGTAATTCCTGATTGTATAGGGAAGGTTGCTAAACAAGTTCTATCTGATTTAGCGGACGGAGGTATAGCTCTTTTAGAGAATGTAAGATTTCATATAGGAGAAGAAAAAAATAATGTTAAATTTTCTAAATCATTATCTGAAATTGCAGATATATATGTAAATGATGCTTTTTCTGTATCACATAGAAAACATGCTTCAACATACGGAGTGACTAAATTTTTGCCATCTTATGCAGGGTTAGCTTTACAGCTTGAAATTGAAATGTTGGAAAAAGTTTTAAAAAATGCAGAGCCTCCTACTATGGGTATAATAGGAGGATCTAAAGTATCNACTAAAATAAATTTAATTAATAACTTNATGAAACAGATGAAGTATATTGCTATTGGCGGAGGAATGGCTAATACTTTTCTTGCAGCAGATGGGGTTAATATAGGTGCATCTTTNTATGAAAAAAATATGTTAGAAGATGCTAAAGATATAATTAAAAGGTCTAAAGAATTAGGATGNNANTTAATTTTGCCAACAGATGTAGTTGTTGCCGATAGAATTGAACAAGGTATAGATAGTCATAATATCAAAATAACTGAAATATCTAAAAATAATATGATATTAGATTTAGGAATTGAAACGGTTGGAAATATTTCAAATGCAATTGCAAATAGTAAAACACTATTGTGGAATGGCCCTTTAGGAGTTTTTGAAGTTCCNCCATTTGATGAAGCCACATCTTCATGCGCTTTGACNGTAGCAATGCTTACCAGAGCCGGAGGGCTAATTAGTGTTGCTGGNGGTGGAGATACTGTTTCTGCATTAAATAATGCTGGAGCTGCCGGAGGCTTTTCTTATGTTTCNGTAGCTGGAGGTGCGTTTTTAGAATGGATTGAGGGAAAATCATTACCAGGAATTACTGTTTTAAATAAATAGATAAGGAAAATATTATGAAAATTACTAGAGTTATAAAAAATATTTTAAATAATTATGAAAGTGATAACCCAGGCACTAAAGCTAATTTAGCAAAAATTTTAATGCATGGAAAATTATCTGGTACTGGAAAATTAGTTATTTTACCTGTAGATCAAGGATACGAACATGGGCCTGCACGTTCATTTGCTCCAAATCCTGATGCTTATGACCCACATTATCATTTTAAAATAGCTATAGATGCAGGATTAAACGCNTATGCAGCTCCATTGGGCATGTTGGAGTCAGGAGCAGATACTTTTGCAGGACAAATACCTACTATTTTAAAAGTAAATAGTGCTAATAGTTTAGCAACTTTAAAAGATCAAGCGGTTCATGGGTCTATTGAAGATGCTTTAAAATTAGGATGTTCTGCTATAGGTTTTACTATTTATCCTGGTTCTGAATATCAGTTTGAGATGATGGAAGAATTAAAAGAATTAGCTTTAGAAGCTAAATCGGTTGGATTAGCAGTAGTAGTTTGGTCTTATCCAAGAGGNGGAAATATATCAAAGGAAGGTGAAACAGCTATTGATATTTGTGCATATGCAGCTCATATGGCAGCTTTATTAGGCGCTCATATTATAAAAGTTAAACCTCCTAGTTCACATATTGAGTTAGATGCTGCTAAAAGTTCTTACAAAAATGTTGATGTTTCAACATTAAGTAAAAGAATAGAACATGTAATGCAATCGTCTTTTAATAATAGGAGAATAGTAGTTTTTTCTGGAAATGCATTTACGGATATGAAAGGTCTTTTAAATGATATAAGAGAAATTAGAGATGGTGGAGGTAATGGATCTATTATAGGGAGAAATACTTTTCAAAGACCAAGATCGGAAGCTTTAAATATGTTAAGTCAAATTATAGATATATATAAAGGAAAAAATTAATATATTAATGAAGACCAATAATCCTAAAATATATTTAATAACGCCTCCTAAAATAAATGAAAATACATTTATTAGTGAACTTAATCAGGTCTTAGATTCGGCTATAGTTGGTTGTTTACAAATTAGATTAAAAAATGAAAATGATTTTAAAATTATAAAACTATGTAATGAGATAAAGCCTATTTGTGATCAATATAACATACCTCTGATTTTNAATGATAGGTTAGATTTAGTAGAAAGTTGTAATGTAGATGGTGTTCATTTAGGAGAAAAAGATAAATCAATTAAATGGGCAAGAAAAGTATTAGGTCCAAATTATATTATTGGCGCGTCTTGTTATAATTCAAAACATTTGGCTATGGAAGCTGCTGAAGATGGCGCAGATTATGTTGCTTTTGGTGCATTTTTTGAATCGAAAACAAAAATACCAAAGGCAAGAGCTGATGTTAGTCTGGTAGAGGAATGGAACTTAATAAGTAATGTGCCTTGCGTAGCCATAGGAGGAATTACTGCTATGAATTGTAAAACACTAATTAAAGCAGGAATAGATCAGCTTGCTGTTATAAACAGTATATGGAATAATTCGTGTTCTCCAGAGCAAGCTATATTGGAATTTAAAAAAATATTAAATTAAAATTTTATTTTTATTCATTTATTATTATAAAGTGTCATAGTGAGTTATTAGAGGAATAAGATATTATGAAGATAAATGGTAACGCTATNAGACCAGGAAATATTATAGAGCATCAAAACCAGCAATGGAGAGCTATTAAGTGTGTTGCAGTAAAACCAGGAAAAGGTGGTGCCTTTAATCAAGTAGAACTTAAAAATTTAGAGAATGGGTCTAAATTAAATGAGAGATTTAGAGCTAATGAAGTTGTAGAAAAACTAATTATTAATACTAAAAAATATCAATATTTATATAGTTCTGAAGATATGTTGACATTTATGGATGTAGAATCTTATGAACAGCTGGAATTACCATTAACGATGATAGGTGAACAAAAAGCATTTTTACAAGATGGAATGGAAGTGACTTTAGAGATAGTTGATAATAAACCTATAGGTATTGATCTGCCTGAGNATGTTGTACAAGAAGTTATNGAAACAGAAGCTGTAGTAAAAGGNCAAACAGCTTCATCTTCTTATAAACCAGCAATTTTAGACAATGGGCTTCGAATAATGGTTCCACCTCATATTACAGTCGGCACTAAAATATCAGTTGCAACTTTAGATTGTTCATATGTAGGAAAAGATAAATCTTAGTAAAATTTTATTGGAAGTTGTGTGATAAGGTATTCAGCAAATATTAATATTATGATTTCTTCGGCCAGAAAGGCAGCAAAGTCNATATTAAGAGATTTTGGAGAATTAGAAAAACTTCAGGTTTCCGTTAAAGGTCAGAATGACTTTGTAACAGTTGCAGATGTNAAGGCTCAGGATATAATTTATAATGAGCTATTAAAAGCAAGACCAAATTATGGTTTTTTAATGGAAGAAGGTAAGCAAAAGAACTCTCTNAACGAAAATGAATTTACTTGGATAATAGATCCGATTGATGGAACTTTAAATTTTATGAATGGTGTTCCTTATTTTGCTATTTCTATTGCTCTATATAATAACAGTAAGGTAATAGCAGGTATTGTATGTGATCCTGTTCATAATGATATATATTGGGCAGAAGAGGGAGTAGGTGCATACCTTAATGACCAAAGATTAAGAGTCGCAAATAAAAGAAATTTGGATAATTCACTGATAGCATTAGGTATTCCTTTCCTCGGAAGAGGTGACCATAAAAAACACATTAAAAATCAAAAGGCTGTAATGGNAAAAGTTGCTGGTTTGAGAAGGTTCGGAGCGGCCTCTCTTGATTTAGCTTATGTTGCTGCGGGAAGAGTTGATGGTTTTTGGGAATATGGTTTAAGTGCTTGGGATATAGCANCAGGATTAATTTTAGTAAAAGAAGCAGGTGGAATTGCTGTTGGAATAGATAATAAAGAAGAGCCATTAAATACTGGAAATATTGTTGCGGGCAATATAAAAGTAGTTAATGAACTACAAAAAATATTAAATCTACCATAATTGATANCATCTATAAGTTGTAAAAATTTAATAATTCACTTAATTTAGGTTAAGAGTATTTTTTTGATTATTGAAANCATTAAATATGAATAGTCCAAATAGGTTCATTCAGAGAATGGTTATATTTTTGATTATAACTATTTTGATATGTTGTTTATTATTTTCATCATTAATTTCAGCTTTTTTAACTAACCCTTATATTAATGGATTAATATTTTGTGTTTTAGCTACTGGAATATTTATAGTTACTAGACAAGTTTTAACTTTAAAGCCAGAAATTATTTGGGTGGAAGCATATAAACGAAATAAAATGAAGGGATTAACTTCATCAGTATCAACTAGTAAATTGAATTTACTTGCTCCAATGGCTAGTATGTTAGAGGAACATAAGGGAAGGTTTTCAATATCATCTCTTGCAATGAGATCTCTATTAGANAGTTTAAATTTGCGATTAGATGAAACAAGAGAAATTTCAAGGTACTTAATAGGTTTACTTGTTTTTTTGGGTTTGTTAGGAACTTTCTGGGGNCTATTAATTACAATTGATTCTGTTGGTACCGTAATTACATCTTTAGGAATAGGAGATGACGATAGCACGGCTATGTTTTTAAAACTCAAGGAAGGATTAAAAGAACCTTTAAATGGTATGGGAACTGCTTTTTCATCATCTCTCTTTGGTCTGTCTGGTTCTTTAATTTTAGGTTTTCTTGATTTGCAAGCATCTCAAGCTCAAAATCAGTTTTATAATGATGTTGAAGAGTGGTTATCTTCAATGAGTTTAATCGCAGTGAATAAGACTGGATCAGGAAATGAAAGTAAAATTCAAGAAGATGGTGTTCCAGTATATGTGCAAGCATTATTAGAACAAACTGCTGAAAGTGTTGATTCTTTGCAAAAAATATTAGGTAGAGGAGAGGATGAGAGAAGAAATCTAGCAAATAATATAGCAAATTTAACTCAACAAATGGCCGAAGTTGCAGATCAAATTAAGAATAATCAGAAAGAATTTAAAAAAATAAGTGATAAACCTATNGATGTCTCTCCTATTGCTAATTTGNTTAAAGATAATGTAACAGGAATAGATGATGCTACAAAAGACCATATTAGAAGTATGGATATATCTATTAAGAGGTTAGTAGAGGATAGTAATCAAAGTAACAAACAATTAATATCAGAACTTAGATCTGAAATAAAATTGCTAGCTAAAACAATATCAGCCGCAGTTGATAATAATAAAAAAAGGTAGACTAATTTGTCGAGATTTAGAAATAGATCTAAAAGATCAGCTGATATCTGGCCTGGATTTGTTGATGCTATTTCAACATTATTATTGGTACTTATATTTTTATTAGCTTTATTTTTAGCNTCAGAGTTTTTTCTTTCTAAAATGTTATCTAAAAAAGAGGATGCTTTAGAAGGATTAAATCTTCAAATTTTTCANCTCTCAGAACTTTTATCGTTAGAAAAAAAGGAAAATAAGGACCTAAATGATACTATATCAGTACTTAATGAAAAATTAAATTCAGTAAATTTTTCTTCAGATTTGATGACTATGGAAATTAATGATCTAAAAAATAAAAATATAGAATTATCTAATTTGATAGAGTCAATTAATGAAGAAAAAAGTGTATTGGAGGAGAGAAATGAGGAAATTGATATTGATAATAAAAGATTAGAANTNAAAATTAGTGAGCTTATTGCTACTTTGAGTGCTACTAAAGTTAAATTGAGTGAGGCAGAAGAAGAAATTAAGTTGTCTGAAGCAGCAAAAAACCAGGTGACGGTATTAAATATTCAGATTGCAGATTTGAGAGAGCAATTGAGNTTAATTGAATCTTTATTAGATATTAATAGAGAAGAATTAAAGAAAAAAGATATTCAAATAGTTGAATTAGGAAAAAAATTAAATACTGCTTTGGCAGTTAAAGTGGGTGAATTAAATAAATATAAATCTGAATTTTTTGGGCGCCTTAGGGAAATATTGGGAAATACACAGGGTATTCAAATTGTTGGTGATAGATTTATTTTTCAGTCAGAAGTTCTATTTGAATCAGGTTCAGCAGATATAGGGAGTAATGGTATAAATGAACTTAACAAGCTATCTAAAATTTTATTGGATATAACATCTAGGATTCCAAATGATATTCCTTGGGTATTACAAATTCAAGGNCATACGGATCAAAATCCAATTAGTACTNTTTTATATCCATCAAATTGGGAGTTAAGTGCAGCAAGAGCTATTTCNGTCGGAAGAGTTCTTATTAATGCAGGAATAAATTCTAATAAAATTTCAGTCGCGGGTTTTGCAGAATTTCAACCATTAACTAATGGAACAGATGAAGAATCTCTAAGTAAGAACAGAAGAATAGAAATTAAATTAACGCAACCCTAATTTTTAATAAATCTTTTTGGTGACAAGGTATCTTCATTTATAGATAATTCAGTTAATTTGTCTGGCCATTTTTTCCCAGTAATTAAACTTTCAAGTATTTTAGATATTGAAGGCGAAGTTTGGATACCATATCCTCCTTGACCAGCAAGCCAATAAAAGCCTGAATTCTCAGTATCTTCTCCAACAATCGGAGTTCTATCTGAGTAAAATGACCTTAAACCGGCCCATTTATGTTCTATATTATTAATTTTTAAATTTGTTGCTTTTTCTAATCTTTCAACAGTAAGAGCTATATCAATTTCTTCAGGTTGGGCATCGCAAGGAGGGCTGTCAGTTTCATCAGCAGGAGAGGCTAAAAAATTTCCTACTTCAGGTTTAAAGTAAAAATTATCTTCAATATCAATTACTACAGGCCATTTATCTATAACATAATCATTAGCATTTTTAAAAATAATGACGGTTCTTCTTTTAGGTTTTATTCCTAAAGGTTTGCAGCCCGCTAGTTTTGCTATTTCATCACACCATGCTCCAGCTGCATTAATTAATATTGATGAGGAGAATGTGCCATTTTTTGTTTCTACATTCCAGTTATTGTTAATCTTAGATATTTTTGTAACTTCTTGATTAAAAAAAATTTGAGCATCATTGTTTTTAGCACCTCTTGCATATCCTTGATGAATTAAATCTACATCCATTACCTTAGAATAAGGTTCATGAAGTGCTCTAATTATATAGTTTTCTTTTATAGCAGGAACCATGTTTAAAGCTTCTTTTTTAGATATTTCAAATACTTTAGCTGAAGATTTAAGAGCATATTTTAGTTCTTTTTCCACGGCCTCTGATTGATCAGCATTCGCTATCATTAAAAATCCTCCATTTAGGTACATCAAAGGATCTTTTCTAAAGCATTCAGAGGGTTTTTCTAAAAATGATCTACTTGCTTTGGTCAGAGCTCGAATAATGTTATTTCCATAATTTTCAGTGAAAAACGCTGCAGAACGACCGGTAGTGTGATATCCTAAATGAGCTTCTTTATCAAGAACTACAACTTTTCCATGACTAGATAATCTGTATGCTGCTGACATACCAGCAATTCCTGATCCAATAATGATAAAATCTGCAATCATAAAAATAATATAATATATAATTAATTTTAATCTACATTCTTTTTTATTATTATAAAAATTTGTATTATATATATATAGCTATATTATATTCACTAAAATAAAGTGGATAAAATAATGTCAGATAAAAAAAATAATAATGAAGAATATGAAAACTTAACATTTGAAGAATCTCTCCGAGCTCTAGAAGAAATTGTAGATGAGTTAGATTCAGGTTCTATTGATTTAGACAAGGCAGTAGAAGCTTACGAAAAAGGAACACAGTTAAAATTGCATTGTGAAAATAAATTAAAAGAAGCAAAGTTAAGAATAGAAAAAATTGAAATTTCTAAAGATGATGAATTTATAAAAACAGAAATAAATAACGAGTAATTAAAATCTTATGAATAAAGATTTTAAAGAATATTATTATAATTTCAAACATAGTTTTGATCTTAGGTTTAATTCTATAATTTATAATAAAAATTATCCTAAAATTTTAATAGATAGTCTAAATTATATTTCTGATACAGGTGGAAAGAGATTGCGACCTTTTTTAGTATGTGAGTGTGCTTCTTTATTTGATATTCCAATTGAAAAGTCTATATTTGCTGCCAGCGCAATAGAGATGATACATTGTTATTCTTTAATTCATGATGATTTGCCTGCTATGGATGATGATGATATGCGAAGAGGACATAAAACTTTGCATAATCAGTTTAGTGAAGATATTGCAATTTTGACTGGTGATGCTCTTTTATCAGATGCATTTTATTTAATAGCAAAAAATTATGTAGAAGCCAATATGGTAAAAAAATTAGTATTATTGTTATCCAATTTTTCTGGGGGATCAGGAATGGTAGGGGGACAAATTCTAGATTTGTATCCTATTTCTGATAGTAAAGATGATATAGAATATATGAATAAACTAAAGACAGGAGCATTAATTAAATGTGCTGTATTGTTTGGAGCTGTTTTAGGGCAAGCAGATAAAAATAAAGAAAATATTTTATTACAATTCGGAGATTTAATAGGAAAGGCATTTCAAATAACGGATGATATATTAGATGTTAATGGAAATGAAAAAATTATTGGTAAAAAAATTAATAAAGATAAATCTCGAGGAAAACTAAGTTTAATAGATCATTATGGTATAGAAGGAGCAAGGAACGAAGCTCTGAATCATATAAATGAAGCTCAGAAACTATTAGATATTTTTGGTGATAAAGCTACGCATTTACTTCAATTAACAGAATATATATTAAATAGAAGAAAATGAAAAAAACTAAAATTCGTCTAGATGACTTAGTAATTCAAAAAGGTTTTGCTGATTCAAAGTCTTTAGCTCAATCGTTAATAATTTCCGGTAAAATTTTTTTTAAAGAGCAAAAGCTTAGTAAACCAGGTTATTTTATTTCAGAGGATTCTGATATCTCTTATCGAGGACCTTCTCATCCTTGGGTTTCAAGAGGAGGAATTAAATTAGATCATGGATTAAGAATTTTTAAACTAAAAATTAAAGATAAAATTGCGTTAGATATAGGTGCATCAACTGGAGGTTTTAGCCATGTTTTACTTAATAATGGTGCTAAAAGAATTTATTCGATAGATGTAGGATATGGACAGCTTCATGAAAAATTATTAAGCAATAAAAATGTTATATCTTTAGAAAGGACGAATGCTCGTTATTTAACACCTGAAGATATTCCTGATAACATTGATATTTTAGTATGCGATGTAAGTTTTATAAGTTTAAAGAAAGTTTTACCTGAACCTATAAAATTATTATCTAGTAGAGCAGATTTGATTTGTTTAATTAAGCCTCAGTTTGAAGTTGGAAAGAAGAATATTTCAAAAGGAGGTATTGTTAGAGATTTACAAATAAGAGAAGATTGTTGTAAAGATTTAAAAGCATGGTTTGAAACTATTTTAGGATTTAAGGTATTAAATATTATAGAAAGTCCAATAAAAGGACCTAAAGGAAATATAGAGTATCTTATTCACGTAAAGAAATAACTATTCGCGATTCATATTGTGGTATTGTTCATTTGGTTTCATATCTGTTCCTGAAGCAATTCTATTACTCATATTAAAAAAACTAGTTATTTCCACTATTTCTAATATTTCTTCTTCTGTGAATCTATTTTTTCTAAGTGTCTCTCTATCTAAATTTTCAATCTTATGTGGAGATTCTGTCAGTTTAACTGAAAAATCTAACATTAATTTTTGACGTTTATTTAATTTAGCTGACTTATAGTTAATTGAAAGCTGATCTCCTAAAATTGGATTTTTACTTAGTTGTCTTACTGCTGCACCATGAGCTACTACACAATAAAAACATTTATTATAGCTGGATACTACTACAGCAATCATTTCTCTTTCTAATTTGGATAGATGACCCTCTTTAACCATTAATCTGTTATAAAAATTTACAAAATTTTTTAACCTTTCAGGGTCTGTTGCATTGGCCAAAATAACATTTGGAACCATTCCTAGCTTTTCATTACACACCTCTATATATCTTTTCATTTCCTTATCTAATAATTTAAGTTGGGGCTGAATATCTAGATCCCAAATATATTTTTTAGAACTTTCTTTTTTCACAATTAAATTTTTCCTCTTAAAGATAATTGGTGTAATGCATGATCAGCTAGAACTATTGCCACCATTGCTTCACCAACAGGTACAGCTCTAATCCCAACGCATGGATCATGCCTGCCTTTAGTAATAATCTCAGTTTCGTTGTGATTTTTATCAATAGTTTTTCTTGATTTTAATATTGAACTAGTTGGTTTTACAACAAATCTACAAACTATATCTTGACCACTTGAAATACCTCCAAGTATACCACCAGCATGATTTGAGAGAAATTTGACTTTACCTGATTTTCTTATTCGCATTTCATCAGCATTTGTTTCACCTGTTAAATTCACGACTGAAAAGCCATCACCAATTTCGACACCTTTTACTGCATTAATACTCATTAATGCACTAGCTAAATTTGCGTCAAGTTTTTGATAAATAGGGTCTCCTAAGCCTACTGGAACATTACTTGCTCTTATCTCAATAATGGCTCCACATGATAATCCTTTTTTTCTGATATCAGTTAGATAATTTTTCCATATGTTTGTGGTGTTTCTATCAGGACAGAAAAAATCGTTATTATTGATATATTTTTCATCCCATTTAGTATTAGAAATTTTATGTGATCCTATTTGTGTCACTGCTCCTACTATTTTAATTTTTTTCTTAACTACATTATCTAATATTTTTTTTGCAATTGCACCGGTTGCAACTCTCATGGCTGTTTCTCTAGCTGAAGATCTTCCGCCCCCTCTATAGTCTCTTACGCCATATTTTTCTTGATATGTATAGTCAGCATGAGCTGGTCTATAAATATTTTTAATTTCACTATAGTCTTTAGATTTATGATCCTCGTTTTTTATGGATAAAGAAATTGGTGTACCAGTGCTTAATCCATCAAATACTCCAGAATTAATATGAACGATATCTTTTTCTTTTCTTTGAGTGACAAATTTAGATTTTCCTGGTCTTCTTCTATTTAAATCATTTTGTATATATTCTTTATCAATTTTTATACCCGGTGGCACACCATCAATTATGCATCCTATTTCTGGGCCATGGCTTTCGCCATAAGTTGTAAATTTTAAAATATTACCAAATGAATTACTTGCCATATTATACTACCGATATATCTGGTGCACTTGGCGATTTCATTCCTACTACATGATACCCTGAATCTACATGTAAAACTTCTCCTGTAGTTCCAGATCCAAGATTTGATAGGAGAAATAGTGCAGCACCGCCTACATCATTTAAGTTTATATTTCTTTTTAATGGGGAATTATATTCATTCCATTTAAGAATATATCTAAAGTCACCTATGCCAGAAGCTGCTAATGTTTTTACAGGTCCTGCAGAAATTGCATTTACTCTTATGTTTCTGTCACCTAGATCTGTAGCAAGATATTGAACACTAGTTTCTAGAGCTGCTTTTGCAACACCCATTACATTGTAATGTGGAATAACTTTTTCCGCTCCATAATAGGATAGTGTTAACATACTTCCGCCTTCATTCATTATTCTAGAGGCATGATTTGCAACGTTAGTAAATGAATAACATGATATTTCCATACTTTTAAGAAAGTTTTCCCTAGATGTATCGATATATTTGCCTTTAAGTTCTTCTTTATCAGAATAAGCAATGGCGTGGACTAAAAAATCAATATTTTTATATTCTTTTTTAATTGATTGAAAAGTTTTTTCTAAAGATTTTTGGTCTGATACATCACATTCGTATGTTGATGGTGAATTTACTTTTTCAGCTAAAGGGACTACTCTTTTTTTAAGCGCCTCACCTTGGTACGTAAGTATAACTTTTGCTCCATTTTCAGATAAATATTTAGTTATTCCCCAAGCTAGGGATCTTTCATTTGCTACACCCATAACTATACCAATTTTATTTTTCATAATATTAGTATCTTTAATGGCTTTTTGTTCAAAATCTATATCTTGCATGTATTTTCCTATTTATGAATTGTGATGTACTAACAAATATATTTGTTTATATTATAAAAATATGAAATATGCTCTATATAATAAACAAATATATAAGGATTAAAATGAAAAGTGAAGAATTTATAAAGTTTTCTGATCCTTTAAAACTATTTTCTTTATGGTTTGATGAGGCAAAAGAAAAAGATACTTATAATTATAATGCTTGTTGTCTTGCAACAGCAGACGTTAGAGGAGTACCTTCTGCTAGAATGGTTTTAGTAAAAAGCTTTGATGAAAGAGGGTTTATATTTTTTACAAATACAAATAGTAGAAAGGCAGAGGAATTTGAAAGAAATAATAAAGTCGCGCTCTGCTTTTATTGGAAACCACTTAAACGTCAGGTTAGAATTGAAGGTACAATAATGGATTTGCCTTTTAAGGAATCTGATAAATATTTCAAAACCCGTCCTAGAAAAAGTCAAATAGGAGCATGGGCAAGCAAACAATCTAATTTTATGGAGGGTGGATATACAACTTTGTTAAAAAAATATAAATTATATGAGGAAAAATTTCTTGGTATTGATATTCCTCGTCCTGATTTTTGGTGTGGAAAAGTTATCTTACCTGAAAAAATTGAATTTTGGATTGAAAAAGATAATAGATTACATGAGAGATTATTATTCACTGCCCAAAATGAAAAGTGGGCTAAAGAATATTTATATCCTTAAATTAGGATGGATATATAACTCCTAATGTTTCAGCAATACATGCCGGTTTATCTTGTCCTTCAATTTCTATGGTTAGCTGATTTTTTATTTTATAACCACCTCCTTTAGTAGGATTTACTTCTAATAATTTAAAAGTTCCACGTAAATTTGAATCTGCTTTTACTGGAGATATGAATCTCACTTTGTCTACTCCATAGTTAAGTGAGTGTGCTAAATTTTTTACTTCATATGTATTATAGCTCATCCAAGGAGCAAGAGAAAGTGTAAGAAAACCATGTGCAATAGTTGACCCAAATGGTCCGTTTTTTGCTTTTTCTTCATCTACATGTATCCATTGAAAGTCTTGTGTAGATTTAGCAAATTCATTAATTTTTTCTTGGGTTATTTTTACCCAGGGGCTCTTTCCTGTTTCTTTTCCAATATAACTAATTAGTTCATCAACTGAATTTAGTGTTAGCATATTTTTCTCCAAGTATTTATTTTGTTTTTGTAATTATAAACATATATCTTATTATATGTATAAAATAATTTGCAAGTATATGAGGTAATAATGTCAAAAAGAAATAAATTGACTGAGGATCAATATGAAATTGCTATAAATAAAGGTACAGAAATGCCTTTTAGTGGAAAGTATAATAATGAAAAAAGAAAAGGCGTGTATAATTGCGTAGTATGTAATAGTCCTTTATTTGATTCGATAACAAAATATGATAGTGGAACAGGTTGGCCTGCATTTTACGCTCCTTACGCAGAAAACTCTGTTAATAATCATGAAGATAGTTCGCATGGAATGCAAAGAATTGAGGTTAGATGTAGAGTATGTGACTCTCATTTAGGACATGTGTTTAATGATGGTCCAGCACCTACCGGTTTAAGATATTGTATTAATTCTTTAGTATTAAATTTTATTGAAGATTGCTAATTCTAAATGGAATCTAAAAGTTTTTGATCCACTATAAAACGTGATCCTTGAGATTTTTCGAATTCCTTGTTTATTATGTTAAATTTTTTAACATTAAAATTTTTAATCCATGAGAATGGACCTCCAGTCCAAGTTGGAAGACTCATTTTTGTAATTGATAAATAATCAAATAAATTTTGGTCATTATTCTTAAATATCTTAGTATAATTATAGAGCATATTGTTTATGCAGCTAAACAATAATCTTTGTTCTACAAAAGAAATTTCAGGCTGTTTGTTTGATGGAGGTATGAGATCTTTAAGTCCATGCCATAGTTTAAGTTTTTTATTATCTTTATAATCATAGAAACCTTTATTAGTTGAACATCCTTTTCGATTTATTTTTTGCATAGATCTAATGAGGGCAGATACTGCAGCATCTTTGGAATCTAAATGCGGAATAAGAGACTGCAGTTCTAATTTATCCGCACTGGCTAAAGGGCTGTCTATAAAACCTAATCTTTTTCCTGCATTTTCAATCAATGGAGCAGCGACACCTTCTATTAACAATTTAACACCTTCTGCTGAATAATTTTCTTCTAAAGATTTTTTACATAGCTTTATTATATTTTCATCAACTTTTTTTCTAGACTTAGTGAATTTTAATGTTTTAAGCATTGATCTGGTTTCTTTATGATTTAGTAGCCAAGTAAAATGTCTTGCTTCAATTTTGAGTCCTGTATTTACATCCGTATTAAGTCCTTCAAATATACTACTCATAAGTATTTTTACTGATGGATATAAATCTGCATTTTCTGCATGTAACATAGCTATTTTAGAAATAAAATAACCTAAATTTTTTTCTTCAAATGGAGAAATATTTTGTTTTTTATCCCATATTTGATAAGACTCCTTATTATTTTTTATGAATATTTTACATCTTTCAAATAGTTGTTCTTTATTAGTAATTTCATCAATTATTTTTTTATCATAAGCGTCTTTTGTACTTAAAGTGTTATCATTAAGTAATAAATCTAAGGTATCAGATACGCCTATAGATCTAGGCAAGCGTTGCGAACCTCCAATATTTGGACATAAATCATATTTAACATTATTTATGGAAATATTTGTGCTATTAGAGTTATCCGCAATTTTGTAGTGACAGTGTAAAATTAATTCTAAACCGCCTAGGTTAGAACTTCCAGAGATAGCACAAACCACTGGTTTTCGAGATATTTCTAATTTACGTAAAGTTTTACTTAATTTATATATTTGGTCAAAAATTTCACCAGCATTATTCAATGTATACAAATACTTCAAGTCATAACCGTGGTGGAAAGATTTTTTTGCTGATGAGATTATGAAACCAATGATATTAGTGTCATTTATGACTGAGTCTATGATTTCAGATAATTCATTTATAACTTCTCCATTAAATAAATTATGTTCTTGATTTTTTGAGTCAAAAACTAAGTTACAAATACCTTCTTTATCAATAATAATGTTTATATTATTTGCATTCATATAAAAATTAAATTCTTTCAATAATTGTGGCTGTTCCCATGCCTGCCCCTACACATAAGGTAATTAATCCAGTAGAAAGATCTCTTCTTTCTAATTCATCTAAAACAGTGCCTAAAATAATGGCGCCAGTAGCACCTAGTGGGTGT
The DNA here is from genome assembly GCA_002715265.1 of Candidatus Pelagibacterales bacterium. Classification (GTDB taxonomy): domain Bacteria; phylum Pseudomonadota; class Alphaproteobacteria; order TMED109; family TMED109. The sequence continues at coordinate 7,825 of PAYS01000020.1, read as the reverse complement.
CCTAATGCTATGGCTCCTCCATTAACATTTACTTTAGAATGATCCACATTTAAGGCATCCATAAATCTTAATACTACCGCAGCAAAAGCTTCATTCATCTCAAATAAATCTATATCAGTAGCCTCCATATTAGCCCTTTTTAGAGCTTTTTCCGCGGAGTCTGCTGGTCCTGTAAGCATTATGGTTGGTTCTGAGCCAATGGAAGCAAAAGAACGTATTTTGGCTCTAGGTTTTAATTCATATTTATTTCCCATCTCCTTATTTCCTATAAGTACCGCAGCTGCGCCGTCTACAATTCCCGATGAGTTTCCAGCGTGATGCACATGATCTATAGTTTCTATATCTGGATATTTTAATATTGCAACTTCATCAAATCCATGATTCTTTCCTACGTGAGCAAATGATGGGTCTAGTGAGGCCAGTGATTGCATAGTAGTGTTAGGTCTCATATATTCATCTTTATCAAGAATAGTAAGTTGGTTTTGATCCTCTACATTGATTATTGATTTTTTAAATCTCTTTTCTTTCCATGCATTATCTGCCCTTTTTTGAGAGTCAACAGCATAACTATCTACATCTGTTCTTGTATAGCCATATTTTGTTGCTAATAAGTCCGCAGAAATACCTTGTGGTACAAAATATGAATTATATGCAACAGTAGGATCCGCCATCCAAGCACCTCCAGAACTTCCCATAGGCACTCTAGACATTGATTCTACTCCACCTCCAATAGACATATCTGCTTGTCCGCTCATTATTTGTCCAGCAGCTATATTAACAGCCTCTAACCCGGATGCACAAAATCTGTCAACTTGAACTCCGCTAACAGTTTGGTCCCATTTAGCTTCTAGAACTGCTGATCGTGCAATATCGGCTCCTTGTTCATTAGTAGGATGAACACATCCTAATACAACATCATCAATATCTGCAGTGTTTAAGTTATTTCTCTTTTCAATAGCTTGTAAAACTTTAGAGGCTAACTGAACAGGAGGGACTTCATTCAGTGATCCACTTTTTTTTCCTTTTCCTCTAGGTGTTCGTACTGCATCATATATTATAGCTTCACTCATAATGACCTCCTTTATTTATTTAACGTACGACTTATTATTTCTTTCATGATTTCATTAGTGCCACCATATATTCTCTGCACTCTTGCATCTTCCCATGCACGGGCAATAGGGTATTCTCTCATATAGCCGTATCCTCCATGTAATTGCACACAAGTATCAACTAATTTACATTGTAACTCTGTGGTCCAAAGTTTTGCCATTGCGCCGTCTGCGGCATCAAAATTTTTATTTAAATGTTTTTTTATACAATCATCTATATAAATCTGTGCAACATTAACTTCAGTTTTTAGTTCTGCTAATTTGAATTTAGTATTTTGAAATTCAGCAATTTTCTTTCCAAAAACATTTCTTTCGTTTACGTAGTCAATAGTCCATTCAAGAGCAGCTTCGCATGCTGCTACGGCGCTTACAGCTATAGCAAGTCTTTCTTGAGGAAGTTCTTCCATTAATTGATAAAAACCTCTTCCTTTTTCCCCTATTATATTAAATTTTGGTACATGTACATTATCAAAAAAGAGTTCAGATGTATCCTGTGCTTTTAAACCTACTTTATCTAAATTTCTTCCTCTTTTAAACCCCTCTCTATCTCCTTCGCACATAATTAAAGAGGTTCCTTTTGCTCCTTGCTTTGGATCAGTTTTCGCCACAACTATTATAAGATCTGCATTTTGTCCGTTGGTGATGAATGTTTTTTGACCATTTAAAATAACTTCATTATCAGTAATATCTGCTGTTGTTTTAACGGATTGAAGATCGCTTCCCGTTCCTGGCTCTGTCATTGCTATTGCACCAATTAATCTTCCTTCGCACATACCAGGCAACCAGCTTTTTTTTTGTTCTTCTGTTCCATAATTCATAATATACGGAATAACTATATCTGAATGAACAGAGACACCAGGACCTGTTGCTCCAACTTTCATTAACTCCTCTACAACTATTATATTATGTCTGAAATCCCCATCTGCTCCACCATATTTACTTGGCACATCAGGACATAAAATTCCTGCTGCTCCAGCTTCTAACCAAAAATCTCTTGAAACTATTCCTTTTTTGTCCCATTGATCATGATATGGAGCCACATGCTTTTGAATAAATTTTTTAACACTTTCTCTGAACATATCATGATGTTCTTCAAATATCTCTCTTTTGGCGAGCATTCATTAATTCCTAATAATTTACTTATTTAAAATATCATTTTAGTTTATCACTGCATAAAATACAATTGGGATTTTAAATTATTTTTTATTTTATTAATTCAAAATTAAATTTTTATATTTATTAAAATATGATTAATTTTTAGAATTTTTTTGTATATATTTAACTATATTATTCTTAATAAGATTATGTTAGTACATATAGAGGTTCTTAAATGATTAATAAAATATTTTTATCAATATTTTTAGTTTTATTAATAAATAATGTTAATGCGGCTGATTACTCTTACGTTAAAAATCGTATTGCTATGTTGAGTGAGGCTGATGAAAAAACAAGAGTAACAATAGTTCAAGAATTAGGTAGATTGTCATCCAATGCTAATTTAATAATACCTGATTTAATATCTATTTTAGAAAATGAAGATTCTCATAAAGTAAAAATGGAAGTTATTAGAGCTTTAGAAAGAATAGGAGGACAGGCTAATACAACTGTTCCAGCTTTGATTAAAGCATTATCTGATGAAAATTGGGAGATAAGGTGGTCAGCAGCAGGTGCTTTAATTTCTTTTGGAAAAAAATCAGCAATGGCTGTACCAGAATTAATAGTTTTATTGCGCGATCCGGAAGAATATGTGCAAAATGCAGCCCTAGCAACTCTTGGTAAAATGGGACCAATTTCAGTTGCTGCAATGATGGATGAGGTAGTAAAGCCTTTAGATTATGCTGATGATCAATTTAAGATGCGAATAGTTTGTATTAGGTCTTTAGGAGCATTAGGTGCAAAGGCAATGATTTCTGTACCTTTATTAATTGAAAATACAGAACATGAAAACCCTCTTCTTCGCTTAGAAGCTGCCTTAGCTTTAAGAAAAATAGGAGGTGATGATTCAATGCCTGGAGAAATAGGATGGTTAGCAGAACCTGATGAAATGGTATGGCCAAAAGGCTCTCAAATTGAAGGAAATTTCTTAATGTTTGCGGAAGCAAAACAAATGGTACTAATTACAATAGTAAATACATTATTAAAATTGACTATGGATCCGGATTTACAAGTTCAATATGCTGCAGTTAAAGGCTTAGCTAATTTTGGAAATAAAGCTCTTCCAGCTAAAGATAAGTTAATAAATGCTATGAATAGAGGTACTCCGGAGATGCGAAGAGTAGCTATAGATGTTTTGGCAAATTTAGGGGAAGAAGCTGATGACGTAATTCCAGACTTGGTATCTGCATTAGCGGATTTTGATGCAAATGTTCAATGGGCAGCAATTCAAGCGTTACGAAAAAAAGGAAAAAAATCGGTTCCAGAGTTAATATATATGTTAGAATATGATGATGACTCGTTAACTCCAAATATTCTTAGGACTTTTTCAGAGTTAGGACCTAATGCTATTGCGGCCGTTGATAATGTTTTGATTATGTTGCAACATAGTAATGCTGATTATAGAGCATTAGCAGCTGAAGCCTTAGGTGAAATTGGAGAACCATCAGAAATTGCTATAAAGTCATTAAATATTTTAAAACAAGATAAAAATGAGTATGTTTCTAGTTCTGCTGAGTGGGCGCTAAATGAATTAGAAAGAATAAAAGATATTAGGGAAAATAATACCAATGAAGAATAAAATAGTTTATTTAGTTTTTTTATTTAGTTTTTTTATGAGCAATAATTTAATAGCTCAGAATATTTATGTGGATCTAGAATTGGTCTTAGCAGTAGATGTTTCTTCTAGTGTAGATGAGGAAGAATACCAGCTCCAAATGAGAGGAGTTGCTGCTGCTTTTAGACATCCAGATGTAATCGCCGCTATAGAAGCAACTGGAGGTAATGGAATTGCAGTTGCTATGATTCAATGGTCGGACAATGAGGAGCAGGCTTTGGCTGGTGGATGGCATATAATAAGAAATTCGTCAGATGCAGCAAAATATGCTCGTTTAATAAAACGAGTGCCTAGAATAATTCCAGGAGGTCAAACTTCTATAGCGGGAGCTTTAAGTTTTTCTATAGATCAGATGAATAATAATAATATAGATAGTACTCGTAAAGTAATAGATGTGTCAGGAGATGGACGAGCTAATAATGGAGTTCATCCTATGAATATTAGAGATCTAGCTATAGAGCAAGGCATTACAATAAATGGGTTAGTTATTATTAATGAAGAACCTTTTTTAGACGGCTACTTTGAAAGAGGAGTTATCGGAGGAAGAGGAGGTTTTATGATGGTTGCTGAGGATTATAGAGATTATGCTGCAATGATACTGCAAAAGTTATTAAGAGAGATAGGAATGCCAGTAAGCTAATCTTTAGTTAGATATTCTAAAGATTAGCTTATTGAAAAAGTTTTTACGGATAGACCCCATATTTAAATTCACTTCCAGCGGCTTTTCTATCCTTATATTCTTGTCGCATGTAAGCAATAATTTTCCATATATCTTCGTCACTTATAGTTGCCCCAAAAGCACCCATTTGTGTAGGTTTTCCATTAATAGTTAAACCTGCAGCAATAGTAGAATAAAGATTCATATTTGTTCCGCCGCTTACTTTATAATATCCTCTTGTAAGTGGAGGTCCTTTAGCTCCAATCCCTCTCATGCCATGACAATATGAGCAACGTTGGTTGAATCTTTCATAACCAACAGCAATAGCATCCGGATCCCCTTCAAAAGGATTAATCATATCATTTTCAAGCATATCTCCGTATTCGTCAAATTTATCTTTGGCGTGAGTAATTGATGTATATAAACTACTTAAAAGTAATGTAGTCATAAATACTCCAATTAAATTTACATTAGTTAATTTTTTTATAATAAACATTGTCCCTCCACATTTAGTTATTATAATTATTCTGCCGTAAGTTCTTCAGTAGCTGTATATGTGCTTGCTACATCAGGAAAAGGTTTAAAATAAGGCACATTGTATTTTTCAACTATTTCTGAAATTGTTCCATCTTCTAACATTTCATTTAAGTGCTTATTTAAAAGATCTAATAATTCCTGATCTCCTCCTCTTATTACACCGGCAACATTCCATCTTAGTTCTGCAGGTGGTTCAAAACTTCTAATGACTCTAAAAGGAGCATCTTTATATTTTAAACGAGCTTTAGCAAGCTGGGTAGACATTACAAAAGCCATATCAATTTCTTGTTTACCAACAGCGTCTATTTCTGTAGGCTTTCTTGCATACAAGTCTCTATCGTATCCATTATAAAAAAGATAACCATCAATAGCTGTTGACATTGCTACACCAGGCTTAGATTTTCCTTTAATTTCTTCCATTTTCGTAAAATCTTCAACTGCTGGATTTGCTATAGGAACATAGGCTACCCCTAAATAAGCATCAGTAAAAACTAATCTTTTTTCTTCTATTTCATCCTTAGAACTATCACTGTTAGCAATTCCCATGTATACATCGCATCTTCCTTTTTGAATAGAATGCCTTAAAGCTTTTCCTAATCCACCGCGCATTTTTTGCTCTGCCCAGTAAATATCTAAATTTAAATTTTCTTTAGCAGCAACCTGCATCATAATATCAACATCGAATCCTCTAGGGTAATTTGTTGTAGAAGTATATGGCCACGCATACGGGCCAGCACATAAAATAATTTTGTTGGTTTTTCTAATATTATCTAAAGCTTCTCCTGCAAAAGATTGGTTACTAATACCCAGAATAGTAGCCAATATAAATAATTTAGCTAAAAATAAAGATGAAAAATTTTTCATAATAAATACTCCGAAATAATTTATTTTTGACATTAGTTATATATATATCATTTTCTAATTTTGACTAGATAAAACTTTAAATTCATTACTAAAATTTGCAATCAAAATATAAAAAAAAAGGGAAGGCAAATTACTTTACCTTCCCTTAATTTAGTACTTTAAAAGCTTAGGGTATTACTTATCTTAAACCGAAAGTAAATACTCCGCCGCCTTTAGTATGGTTTTTAAGCCATTCACCATAACTTAGTGGCCAAATTCCACCACCACCAGCACCTACAACTACAGACACCATTTGTTGTCCGTCAACTGTATATGTTGTTGGGTTTCCGTGTACACCAGTACCAACGTTGAACTGATAAAGTTCTTCGCCAGAGTCGTCGCGTACAGCGTGGAAATAACCTTCAGCATCACCATAGAATACTAGGCCACCTGCAGTACAAAGTGTACCACCTGTAGCTGGAGCACTTGATGGACGCATCCATTTTGTGTCACCATTTGATGCATCAAAGGCTTTAATTGAACCGTTACCTGAGTTAAATGTGATAACTTTAGCACCTAGATACCACTCACCACGGCGCCATTCCATTTTCTTCGCTTGTAAGTCCATAGAGAAGTTATAAAGTGGAACGTATACCATGTTTGTACGTGGTGAATAACACATTGGGTGCCATTCTTTACCACCGTCAAGTGATGGTGCAATATCTGGAGTTACACGATCGTAAACAACATCCATCATTGGGTCACCACCTTCTTCCCAAGCCATAATTGGGCGACAGTTGTCGCGGAAGCCTGTAGTCCAGTTAATTCTACCCATTGGAACAACCCAGTTACAACGATTGTTTGTTCTATCGATTGAGTATAAGTGACCATTTCTGTCACCGTGTAACCATACTTTTTTTCCATCAATGTCAGCTAAGATTACTTCATTAACACCGTCATAATCATATGGATCATTTGGTGTGTATTGGAACCAACCTTTAATAGCACCATTGTTTGGATCAAGTACTAATGTTGAATTACTGTATAGGTTATCACCTAGACGTACGTGACGATCAAAGTCAGGTCCAGGGTTACCAATTGGCCAGTAAAGAAGGTCTAAGTCTTGGTCGTATGAACCAGTGATCCAACCTGAACCACCACCATATTTCCATGACTCACCTGCCCATGTATCAACATTTGGCTCACCTTCAGCTGGAATTGTATATGTGTTCCATACAACACTTCCATCTTCAGCTGATAAAGCACGAACCCAACCACGAACGCCGTATTCAGCACCAGCAGTACCTTGGATTATTTTACCTTTAAGAGCCATTGGCATAATTGTTGAAGTTTCAGCATATGTGTAGTCACCTACAGCAACATCGAACAATACTTCACCAGTGCTGTTAGCTAAACGTACTAGATGAGAATCTAGAGTAGCTAAATATACACTGTCTAAGTAAGGTTGAACGCCACGATTCACAACGTCACAACATAGTTCTGGATATACGTCAGCTGGAAGCTCACGCTCATATTTCCAGATAATATCACCAGTTGCTGTATCAACAGAGATAACTCTGTTAAATGAAGTTGTTACATATCCTTGACCGCCAACAACGTTAAGTTGACTGTCTTGTCCTTCTAATACACCAAAAGACAAGTACCATTTTGCAACTAAATCAGCAGCATTAGACTGATTGATTTGAGCAGCTTGATGGTAACGAGTTGATTCATAGTCTTTACCATAGTGCATCCAATTCATTGGATCCACATGAGCATTTAAAAGCATGTCGTCAGTTACATAATTTGGCTGAGCACCACCGCCCCCTCTAAGGACGTCAACACCTTGCGCAAATGCACTTGAGACCATACCTAATGTTGCTGCAAATACTGCAGCCACGAAGCCAT
>PAYS01000019.1 GCA_002715265.1 Candidatus Pelagibacterales bacterium | reverse complement strand
TTTTCTAGAACTGTATCTCGTTTATATGAAATGACTAATAGGTCATGGTTGAATAAAATTAGAGATAAACGCTTTAAAATCATGTTTGATATGTGATATTTATATATAAATTTAATACTTAAAATGGAGAAATAATGTGTCAAATTTAATAACTTTGCCCAGAATTCTGCAAGTAGGAGCAAAAGCCAGTGAGGAAATAGGTAATATAATAAATAGTTTAGGTTATAAAAATTCTATTATTATTACGGACCCCATGATGGTAAAGTTAGGGTATTCAAAAAAAATTGAAGAAAATTTAGCTAAATTTAAAATTAGTTGTGAAATTTTTGACAACACTATTCCTGAACCCACTGTGGAGTCAATTCAAAGAGGAATGGAAAAAGTAAAAAATGGAAATTTTGACTGTATTATTGCTTTAGGCGGAGGAAGTCCGATTGATAGCGCTAAGGCAATTAGCATTTTAGCGAAATATGGAGGAAAAATGCAAGACTACAGATTTCCAAGAATTGTTTCAGAACAGGGTCTGCCTTTGATAGCAATTCCAACCACGGCTGGTACTGGATCAGAAGTTACTCGTTTTACAATAATTTCTGATGAAAAAACTGATGAAAAAATGTTATTTACTGGGCTGGGGTTTATGCCAGTGGCAGCATTAGTTGATTATGAACTTACTTTAAGTGTTCCGCAAAGAACTACTGCTGATACGGGAATTGATGCGTTAACACATGCTATGGAAGCATATGTGAGTAAAAAAGCTAATCTTTATAGCGATTTACAGGCTTTGCAAGCAATGAAGTTGATAGCCCCAAATTTACGAACTGTTTTTAATGATGGTAATAATAAAGAAGCTCGAGAAGCTATGATGCTCGGATCTACTCTTGCTGGTGTTGCTTTTTCTAATGCTTCTGTTGCTCTTGTTCATGGTATGAGCAGGCCTATTGGTGCTAATTATCATGTTCCTCATGGTTTATCAAACGCCATGTTGTTGCCTTCCGTAACTAAATTTTCTTTAGTTGCAGCAGTTGAGAGATATGCTGATTGTGCCAGAGCTATGGGAATTGCTAACTCAGATGATAGTGATGATGTAGCTAATGATAAATTACTTATTGAGCTAGAGTCATTGAATACTGATTTAAACGTCCCTAGTCCGGAAGGCTTTGGAATAAATAAAGATGATTTTATGAGTAAGTTAGAGATTATGGCAGAACAGGCAATAGCATCAGGCTCTCCAGGAAATAACCCAAGAGTTCCAAATAATGATGAGATTATAGAAATTTATAAAACTCTATGGTAAAATTATAATGTTAATTTATTGGAGTATTAAATGAGTCCTGAAGACGTATTGTCTTATCCTTCTAAAGTTTTAACAGATGAGCAAAGAAAATTTTATTTTGAGAATGGGTATTTGGAGTTAAAAAATTTTGTTCCTATAAAGATTGTAAAAAAACTAGTAAAGATTACTAATAATTTTATAGAGAAGAGCAAAAATTATAAAAACTCAAATAAAATATTTGATTTGGCTCCAGAACATTCAGTTAATAAACCAACGGTAAGAAGAATAAAAAGACCTGATGAACAACATATTGAATATTGGAAATTTGCTTCAGGTTTTATTGCTAAATTAGCTGAAGATATTGCGGGACCGAATGTTGTATTTCATCATTCTAAGTTAAATTTTAAATGGTTTGATAAAAGTGACAAGGTAAAATGGCACCAAGATATTCAATTTTTTCCTCATACTAACTACAATGTTTTCACAATAGGTTGTTATTTAGAACATACTGACATGAATAACGGTCCTGTAGCAGTATTGCCAAAAAGTCATGAAGGTCCATTATACAATCAATATGACAATAAAAATAATTGGGTTGGAGCATTGAGTGAAGAGGATTTGAAAGTGATTGATTTATCAAATGTTAAGTATCTAATGGGAGGACCAGGATCTATTACTATTCATAATTGCAGGACGCTTCATGCATCTCCTCCTAGCAAATCAAAAAATCCAAGACCTTTATTATTGAATTGTTATTCTTCTTCTGATGCAAAGCCTTATACACCTCATCCTGACTTATCTAAACATGCTTATGAGGTGGTAAGAGGTAAACTGGATTTATGGGCGCAGCATGATCCAAGACCATGCATGATACCTCCTGATTGGTCTGGTGGGTATACGTCAATTTTTGCAGCTCAAGCTGGCGAAGATAATTAATATAAATACTTTTATATTTTTTATATTCAATATATATATTTTATTAAATAAATTATCAGAGGAGTTGAAATGTCAAAATCAAAAATTGCATTAGTAGGAGCGGGCGCTATAGGTGGAACTCTTGCTCATCTTGTGGGCTTAAAAGAGTTAGGAGATGTAGTGTTATTAGATATTGCTAAGGGTATACCAGAAGGAAAAAGTTTAGATTTGGCTCAATCTTCCCCAGTTGAAGGTTTTGATATTTCTCTTAAAGGTGGAAATAATTACAGTCTATTACGTAATTCTGATGTAGTTATTGTTACCGCTGGAATTCCTAGAAAACCAGGTATGAGTAGAGATGATTTATTAGGGATTAATTTAGGAGTTATGAAAAAAGTTGGGGAAGGAATTAAAAAATATTGTCCTGATGCATTTGTAATTTGTATTACTAATCCATTGGACGCTATGGTATGGGCGCTAAGAGCTTTTAGTGGTTTGCCAGCCAGAAAAGTTGTAGGCATGGCAGGTGTTTTAGATAGTTCGCGATTTAGATATTTTATTTCTGAAGAGCTCAATGTGTCTATTTCTGATGTTACCGCTTTTGTAATGGGTGGTCATGGTGACACAATGGTTCCATTAATTAGATACTCATCCGTTGCAGGAATTCCTCTTCAAGAATTAATAAAGATGGGTTGGATTAGTAAAAAGCGTTTAGATGAAATAGTTCAAAGAACCAGAGATGGAGGGGCTGAAATTGTCTCTTATTTGAAAACAGGGTCAGCATTTTATGCTCCTGCTACATCTGCAATTCAAATGGCGGAAAGCTATTTAAAAGATAAAAAAAAGGTCTTACCATGTGCTGCAATGCTTACTGGTGAATATGGTGTTAAAAATATGTATGTTGGGGTTCCAGTTATTATAGGAAGTAAGGGTATTGAAAAAATAATAGCTGTGGATTTAAATAAAGAAGAAAAAGCGATGTTTAAAAAGTCAGCTAAGGCAGTTTATGATTTAGTAAATGCTTGTAAAGATATAGAAAAATCTTTAAAAACACAGTTTAGTAAGATTAAAATATAATATCTATAGATTGAAAAAAGTATGAATATACATGAGTTTCAGGCAAAAAATATATTAAGTGATTTTGGCGTAAAAATTCCGAAAGGAAAAGAAGCTAATAATATAGATGAAGCAGTAAAAATTGCGCAGAATATAGGTGGAAATAAATGGGTTGTAAAAGCACAAATTCATGCAGGGGGAAGAGGTAAAGCTGGGGGTGTAAAATTAGCTTCTAGTATAGAGGAAGTTAAAAAACATAGTATGGATATTCTTGGTATGAATTTAGTTACTCATCAAACGGGCCCAGAAGGAAAAAAAGTAAATAAAATTTTTATAGAAGAAGGAATAAATATTAAAGATGAACTNTATTTAGGTGTGGTTCTTGATAGGAGTAATGAAAAATTTGTGATGATGGTCTCTACAGAAGGAGGAACCGAAATAGAAGAGGTTGCAGCAAAAAGTCCTGAAAAAATATTTAAAGTACAAATAGATCCATTAATTGGTCTACAGTCTTATCAGGCAAGACAATTAATATTTCAGTTAGGTTTATCTAAAGATGTTTNTATTAAAGCATCTAAATTTATGTTGTCACTGTATAATGCATTAGAAAAAAGTGACGGCAGTTTAGTGGAAATTAATCCTTTGGTTATTACGGAAGAAAATGATGTAGTNGCATTAGATGCAAAAATGAATTTTGATGATAATGCCTTATATAGACAAACAAGTATAGAAGAATTAAGAGATGAGGATGAAGAAGATCCAAAAGAATTAGAGGCTACTAAATTTGATTTAAATTATATTAGTTTAGACGGAAATATAGGTTGTATGGTCAATGGNGCAGGTTTGGCTATGGCTACTATGGATATTATAAAATTAGAGGGGGGTAACCCTGCGAATTTTTTAGATGTAGGAGGTGGNGCATCTAAGGAAAGAGTNGAACAGGCATTTAGAATAATTCTTTCGGATTCTAAAGTAGAAGCAGTGTTAATAAATATTTTTGGAGGAATAATGCGGTGTGATGTTATTGCTGAGGGCGTTGTTNCGGCAGCAAAGAATATTAAAATAGATATACCATTAGTTGTCCGTTTGGCGGGAACTAATGTGGATGCAGGAAAAGAAATTTTAAATAAATCAGGATTAAATATTATCAGCGCAGACAATTTAGGTGATGCCGCNTTTAAAGTTGTTCAAACAGTGAAAGGTTAAAAATGTCTATAATAGTTAATAAGAATACTAGAGTTATTTGCCAAGGTTTCACTGGATCCCAAGGGACATTTCACTCTGAACAAGCATTAGCATATGGAACAAAATTNGTTGCAGGAGTTTCTCCAGGAAAAGGAGGATCTAGGCATTTAGATTTGCCTGTTTATAATACTGTTNTAGAGGCAGTTAATAATACAAAAGCAAATACAACAGTTATATATGTGCCACCACCTTTTGCGGCAGACGCAATACTTGAAGCAATAGATGCGGAGCTTGAGTTAATTGTATGTATAACAGAAGGTATTCCTGTTATGGATATGGTTAAGGTTAAAAATGTTTTAAAATCTTCAAAAAGTAGATTAATAGGACCTAATTGCCCGGGAATAATAACACCTGATGAATGTAAAATAGGAATTATGCCCGGTCATATATGTATGTCAGGAAGTATAGGTATTGTATCTCGGTCAGGAACTTTAACTTATGAGGCCGTGGACCAAACTACGGAGTGTAAACTTGGTCAGTCAACTTGTGTAGGAATTGGAGGAGACCCAGTTCCTGGAAGTAATTTTATAGATATATTAGATTTATTTCTCAAAGATGATGATACAAAAGGAATAATTATGATTGGGGAAATTGGNGGTTCAGCGGAAGAAGAGGCGGCAGAATTTATTAAAAAATCTAATATAAAAAAACCAATGGTTGGTTTTATAGCAGGCTTAAGTGCTCCATCAGGAAAAAGGATGGGGCATGCGGGAGCAATAATTTCTGGAGGAACTGGAGGAGCAGAAGATAAAATTGAGGCTATGAGATCTGCAGGAATAGTAGTTGTAGAATCTCCTGCTACAATTGGTCAAGAAATGTTTAATTTAATTAATTCATAAGAAGGAAATAAATAATTTGTCTATAGAAAATAGAAATTACTTTACTCGCTTAGAAGAGTTAAAAAATCTATTTGTTGCTTTTAAAAAAGATAAAAAATCAATTTCCTATGAATGGCAGAAATTTTTTGATGATTTAACTCCTGATGCAGAGAAATTTTTAATAGAAACAGAGGNTAATGATTTTAAAGATATCAAATTGCCTAANATTGGTAAAGATAAGTTAAACTCTGATTTAAATACAAAATCTTCTACGTTAGATTCTATAAGAGCTTTAATGCTGATAAGGGCTTACAGAGTTAGAGGTCATTTGAAAGCTGATTTAGACCCATTAAATTTAACTAATTTTAATGAGCATCCTGAATTAGATCCTATGACATATGGTTTTCAAATTGCCGATATGAATAGACCTATTTTTATTGATAATGTATTAGGTCTTGAAACTGCAACTTTAAATGAGATTATTGAAAAATTACGTGCAACTTATTGTGGCACTATTGGTGTACAATTTATGCATATACAGGATCCAGAGCAGAAGGCATGGATTCAAAAAACTTTAGAAAAAGTATTGAATCAGCCAGACTTTACGGATATTGGAAAGAAAGCTATTTTAGAGCGNTTATCTGCGGCAGAGACTTTNGANAGATTTCTTGATAAAAAATATACAGGCACTAAACGTTTTGGTCTAGAAGGTGCAGAGTCTATGATTCCAGCTTTAGAACAAATTTTAAAAAGAGGCGGAAAACTAGGNTTAGAAGAAGTTGTAATTGGTACAGCTCATAGAGGAAGATTGAACGTTTTAGCTAATTTTATGGGCAAGCCATTTGAAGCAATATTTTCAGAGTTTCAAGGAAATTCCTCCCAACCTGAAAATGTTCAAGGTGCAGGAGATGTCAAATATCATTTAGGAACATCTTCGGATCGCACGTTTGATGATAAAAAGGTTCATTTATCACTTACNGCTAATCCATCACATTTAGAAGCAGTAAACCCAGTTGTTGTAGGTAAGGTAAGAGCTAANCAGGATCAAAAAGAAGATCTTGGAAGGAGAAAGGTTGNTGCATTATTAATACANGGNGATGCTGCTTTTTCAGGACAAGGCCTTGTTCCAGAGACATTAGATTTGTCTGAATTAAAGGGTTATAGAATTGGAGGCACAATACATTTTATAATAAATAATCAGATAGGTTTTACTACTAATCCAGTAAATGCAAGATCGGGTCCATATTGTTCTGATGTTGCTTTGATGATTCAGGCTCCAATTTTTCATGTTAANGGAGANGATCCCGAAGCTGTAGTTCATGCCGCNAGAATTGCTATTGAATTTAGGCAAGCATTTAATAAAGATGTNGTTATAGATATGTTTAGTTATAGAAGNCANGGACATAACGAAGGTGATGAACCNGCATTTACGCAACCTATAATGTANAAAAAAATTTCAAATCATCCTACAACTAGAGAGATATATAGTAAAAAGCTTATTAATGAGAAGTTAGTTACNGCAAATGAAGCAGATGGNTATGTAACTAAATGGTATNANAAATTNGAAGNAGATTATAAAAAATCTAATTCTTATAAACCAGATTCGGCTGATTGGTTTAGTGGAGCTTGGACAGGCTTAGACATAGCTCGAGAAAAAGGAAAAAGAAGGGGTGATACTAGTATAAAAAAAGAAAAGTATGATCTAGTTTCTGTAGGTCTTACTTCTATTCCAAATGATTTTAATATTCATAAAAAATTGGTTAAAGTTTTAGAAAAAAGAAAACAATCTTATCTAGGTAAGATAGGAATTGACTGGTCTTCGGCAGAAGCTCTAGCACTTGGAAGTTTGCTAGTTGAAGGAGTAAAAATTAGGTTAACAGGACAAGACAGTGGCAGAGGTACTTTTTCTCAGAGACACGCAGTATTAGTTGATCAACAAAGTGAAAATAAAATTGTTTTGTTAAATAATATTTCAGGTAATCAAGCCATGTTTGAAATTGTAGATAGTCCTTTATCAGAGGCATCAGTTTTAGGTTTTGAATATGGGTATTCATTAGCAGAACCAAATGCTTTAGTTATATGGGAAGCTCAATTTGGTGATTTTGCAAATGGCGCACAAGTAATTATTGATCAGTTTATATCATCAGGAGAAAGTAAGTGGTTAAGGATGTCGGGATTAACACTGTTATTACCACATGGTTACGAAGGTCAAGGACCAGAACATTCTTCAGCAAGAATGGAAAGGTTTTTGCAGTTATGTGCCGAGGATAATCTGCAAGTTGTTAATTGTACTACACCCGCAAATTATTTTCATGTTCTTAGAAGGCAAACGAATAGAACTTTTAGAAAACCGGTAATTATATTTACACCTAAGTCTTTATTACGTAATAAAAATGCTGTTTCTGAAATAAAAGATTTCACAACAGGTTCTTGGTTCCATCGCGTATTACCCGATCCTGGAATTTTTTCAAAATCACAAAAAATAGATAGAGTTGTTTTATGTTCTGGCAAAGTTTTTTATGACTTAATAAAAGAAAGAGAAAAGAAAAATATTAAAAATATTAAACTTATCAGAATAGAACAACTTTACCCATTCCCAACAGATGCCGTATTAAGAGAATTAAAAGTATTCAATAATGCAGAAATAGTATGGTGCCAGGAAGAACCTAAAAATATGGGAGCTTGGACGTATATAAACCCCCTTATTGAGGAAGTAATGATACAAAGTAAATCTAAGAATAATAGAATTAAGTATATTGGTAGATCAGAGCAAGCATCAACAGCCACAGGTTTGTTCAGCAGACACATGCAAGAACAGAAAGAGTTGGTTGATTCAGCTTTAAATGTTAATAATAAAAAAGAAATACNAAGAAATAAATAGAAACATATTATTAGGTTGTAAGAATGAAAATAATAGTCCCCTCANTAGGAGAATCAGTTACNGAAGCTACTGTAGCTAAGTGGTTAAAGAAAGAAGGAGAGNCTGTTGAAAAAGACGATGTGCTTGTAGAATTAGAAACAGATAAGGCAACCTTAGAAGTATTTGCGCAAACAAATGGTATATTAACTAAAATTTATTTCCAAGATGGACAGGATGTTCAGATAGGAGAAGAGTTAGCCGAGTTAGAAGAAAAAACTAATATAAATACTGATAAAAAGTCAAAACAAAAATCATCTGATGACACAAACATCAACGAAAAAGAAAATAAAAATAATAATGAATTTTTTGATTTAACAAATAAAAAAGATACTAATGATAAAAGCGTTATAAGTCCTTCAGAGGCTATAAGATCAGGAGCAGGACAAAAAATAACATCTGACGATTTAAAAGCGTTTTTAAAACAACAAAACTTGTCTCCAAGTGAAAGAAGAAAATTATCTGAGGATAATGCTGATAAATTTGATACGTCAAATGAATTGAGTTTTAAAAGTAATTATATAGAAAAGTCAGAACGTGTGCAAATGAGTAGATTGCAACGCACCATGGCAAAAAGATTGAAAAGTGCTCAAAATACGTCAGCAATGCTGACAACTTTCAATGAAGTAGATATGACTGAAGTTATACATATACGAAAATTGCACAAAGAAGCTTTTGAAAAAAAATATCATATTAAACTTGGTTTTATGTCTTTTTTTTGTAATGCAGTATCAATAGCTCTTAAAGAATACCCTATTATTAATTCAGAAATAGAAGGTGATGATATTATTTATCATGAACACATAAATTTAGGAATAGCAGTTGGAGCACCTCAAGGTTTGGTAGTTCCTGTTGTTCGTTATGTAGATAAAAAGTCTTTTTATGAAATAGAAAAAGAAATTAGCGATTTAAGTGATGCAGCATCAAATGGTACTATTGTATCCGAACAAATGATGGGTGCAACATTTACCATATCTAATGGCGGAGTTTATGGGTCAATGTTGTCTACTCCAATTTTAAACCCACCACAAAATGCTATTTTAGGATTGCATCAGATTAAAGAAAGAGCAGTAATTGTCAATGGATCAGTGGTTCCAAGAGAAATAATGTATGTGGCTTTAACTTATGATCATCGAGCCATTTCTGGTAAGGAAGCAGTATCGTTTCTACATAAAGTTAAAACATTAATAGAACATCCTGACAGAATGTTAATCGGTTTATAATGAATAAATATGATTTAATAGTTATTGGAGGAGGACCTGCAGGTTATGTGGCAGCTATAAGAGGAGCACAAGCAGGCTTAAAAGTAGCTTGTATTGACAAAAGACAATCATTAGGGGGTACTTGTTTAAATATAGGATGTATACCTTCAAAGAGATTATTACATTCGTCTAAGATTTATGAAAATATGAAGGAAGAAGTAGATAAACATGGAATAGAAATAAATAATGTCACTTTAAACTTAAAAAACATGATGGCTGGAAAAGAAGAAGCGGTTAATAAACTCACTCAAGGCATAGATTTTTTATTTAAAAAAAATAAAGTTGATAAAATTACGGGTTTTGCAAAATTTATAAATTTTAATCAAATTAAAGTAGGAGAAAGTATTTATGAAGCAGATAGGATTATTATTGCTGCTGGTTCTATACCATCTGAGTTAAATAAAATTAAAATAGATGAAAACTATATAATTTCATCAACTGGTGCATTAAGTTTAAATAAGGTGCCAAAAAGCTTGGCAGTTATTGGGGCAGGGTATATAGGATTAGAACTGGGTTCTGTTTGGCAGAGATTAGGTTCAAACGTAACTGTAATAGAGTACATGGACTCTATAGTGCCTACTATGGATGAAGATATAGCTAATATTTTTTATAGCTATTTGCAAAAACAGGGTTTAAATTTTCGACTTTCTCATGAGTTACTAAGTTCTAAAATACTTGATAATAAACAAATTGAGCTAAAAATTAAAGATTTACAGTCAAATAAAACAGTTAAGCAAAAATTTGATAAGGTTCTGTTATCCATCGGTAGAAAGCCTGCAAGTGATGGAATGGGTTTACAAGATATAGGAATAAATTTAGATGAGTATGGACGAATAATAGTTGATGAAAAATATCAAACTTCTTTAGCCAATATATATGCTATTGGTGATATCATAGCAGGTCCTATGCTTGCCCATAAAGCTAGTTCAGAAGCTGAAGCACTAATAGATATACTTGTCGGCAAAAAGGGGCAATTAAATTATAACGCAATCCCTTCGGTTGTTTATACAAGTCCAGAGGTGGCCTGGGTTGGTAAAACTAAAAAAGAATTAGATTTATGTAAATTAAAATATTCTACGGGAAAATTTAAGTTTTCATCAAATTCTCGTAGTAAGGTTACGGGTAATATAATTGGAGAAGTTAAAGTTTATTCTGAAGAGGTTACAAAAAAAATTTTAGGTGCGCATATAATTGGAGAGAATGCAGGAGAAATGATAGGGGAGTTTGTTGTTGCTATGGAGATGGGTGCAACTGCAGAAGATCTTGCTCTAATATGCCATGCCCATCCTACTTTATCTGAATCTGTAAAAGAGGCCTCTAGTATTTCTGCCTATGGAAATACTATTCACTCATAGCTACTTCTTGGGTGAGCTAATCCGTGGGCTTTATTAAGTTTGTCTATGCTTACGGAAGTATAACCTTGAGTAGTAGATAAACTTGCGTGTCCTAAAAGCTCTTGAAGAGTTCTTAGATTCACTCCTTTATCCAAAAGATGAGTGGCAAAGCTATGTCTTAATGCGTGTGGGGTAACTGTACTCGGTAAAGAGAGCATAACTCTAATTTCTTCTACAGTTTTTTGTACCTGCCGTGCACCTAATCTTTTTCCTTTATTTGCTATAAATAAAGGTTCTTTTGGAGATAAATCTTTATTAATTTCTAACAGCTCTTCAATCGCTATTATAGCTGATTTTATAAGTGGAATTTCTCTAACTTTGCCTCCTTTACCTAAAATTCTTATATTATTTTTATTTTGAACGTCTATTCTGTTTAATTGCAGTGCTTCGCTTATTCTTAAACCAGTAGAATAAATCAAAATTAATAAAGTTTTATCTCTTGTTCCAGTCCAATCTTTTTTTTCACCTGCTATCTTAATTATATTCATAATATCTTTAAAAGGTATTGGTTTAGGTAACATTTTTTTTACTTTTGATTGTTGTAAATTAAATATTGAAGTATTTTTTATAATTTGATTTTTATTTAAATATTTAAAAAAAGAACGTATTGAAGCTTTAGCACGTGCCTGGGTATTTGGAGAAAATTTATTTTTATTTTTTTCTAAAGAAGCTAACCAAGATCTAAAGTCTTTTATATTTAACTCTTCAATTATTTTGGTACTGATAGTCTTTCCTTTATGTTCAGAGATGAAAGTAAAAAAATAATTTAAATCTATAGAGTACGCTTTATAGGTATTTTCGCTAAGCAATTGTTCTCCTATAAGACTATCTATCCATTGATTTGCATATTTTTGAACATTACCACTTATGTTTGCTGAATTATTAATAGTTTTTATGGTAATACTCATTTTGGTTAAGTAATGCTTTGCCCAGTTTTTTTCCAATCATCCAAAAATGCCTGCAATCCACTTTCAGTTAACGGATGAGTAATTAACTGTTTTAGAACGTTAGGAGGAAGTGTTACTACATCTGCTCCTAGTTTAGCTGCCTCTGCAACATGCTGCGGACTTCTTACACTTGCAACAAGTACTTCTGTATTTAAGTTTGGGTAGTTAGAATAAATTTGACAAATATCTGATATTAAGTTCATGCCATCAATACCTATATCATCCAGTCGCCCTACGAAAGGCGATATAAAAGAAGCACCTGCTTTTGCAGCTAACAATGCCTGATTGGCCGAAAAACAAAGCGTTACATTAACTAAGACCTCTTCTTCTCTTAAAGCTTTACATGTTTTTAATCCATCCCATGTAAGAGGAACTTTAATAGTAACATTTTTAGCAATGGATTTTAAAACTTCTGCTTCTCTTAACATTTCATCATATTCTGTGGCTGTAACTTCTGCTGAGACGGGTCCAGGAACTATGTCACAAATTTCTTTTATTACTTCGTTTATATTCCTTCCGGATTTTTTAATTAAAGATGGATTAGTAGTAACACCATCAAGTAGACCACTTTTTGCAAGCTCTTTTATTTCAGAAACATCTGCAGTATCAATAAAAAACTTCAATTTTTTCTCCAATACTTAAATAAAAAATAATTATATGTATTATTTATAGTTTAAATATACTTAAATTAAAACATAAGTTTAATCATATTTGAGGAAATTAATTATTTTTATTTCAAAAAATAAACACTTAATAAGAGATACTTGCAGAGTTTTATTACTAAACCCTGGTAAAGGAATTTTTGATTATTCTATCGAAAAGAAAATAAGAGTAGGAAAGTTAGTTTATGTGCCGTTAAAAAATAATTATTTTTATGGAGTAGTAATTGGTAAAGGATCTAATTCAATAGATTTTAAAAAATTAAAGCCAGCAATTGTATTAGAAAATATTCCCTCATTATCTATTGAAATTTTAAAGTTTTGTGATTGGTTATCTGAATGGTGTATGCAAGATAATTCTTTGGTTGCTAGATTGGTAGTTCCTTCACTAGATTATTTGAAGCCTATTAAAAATAAATATGTTTTATATGTTAATAAAACAAATACTGATGGAATGACAAAATTAGGATTAGAAACATATAAATATATCAATGAAAACCCTAATTTATCATTAGCAGATTATTGTAAGATACTTAATATTAGTCGTTCTGTAATAAATAATCTTATAAAAAATAAAAATATACTTATTAAAGAAATGCCATTTAATAACTTAGATGATGATATTGCTGTAAATTTAAAAAAAAATACCAATTTAAATACATATCAGTATAAAGCACTACAAAAATTAAAAAAGTTAAGTAAAAAACATAATAATTTTTTGATTGATGGAGTGACAGGTTCTGGAAAAACTGAAGTTTATATTAGTGTTATCAAAGAACAGTTAAGTAAAGGAAAACAATGTTTAATATTATTACCAGAAATTGCACTAACTAGTCAGTTATTAAGAACATTTGAAGAAAGAACTGGTATAAAGCCTTTGTTATGGCATTCAGAGCTTTCTTCAAAAGACAGACATTTAAATTGGCTTAAGGTTTTAAATGGAAATGCACAAGTTGTGGTAGGGGCAAGAAGCGCACTTTTTTTACCTTTCAGAAACTTGTCATGTATTGTTGTTGATGAAGAACATGACTCATCCTATAAACAAGATGATGGTGTTATATATAATGCTAGAGATATGGCGGTAGTTAGGGGAAAATTTTCTGGAGCAATTGTTATTTTATCATCTGCAACGCCTTCATTAGAAACTATGAACAATGTAAAACTAGGAAAATATGTAAAGCTAGATCTTCCTGCACGTTATGGTAATTCATTAATGCCAGAGATAAAACTAATAGATATGAGAAAACATGGAATTAATAAAAATAATTGGATATCAGATATAGCAAAGAAAGCTATAAATGATGCAATAAATGCTGACGAACAAGTACTACTTTTTTTAAATAGAAGAGGGTATTCACCTTTAACAATATGCAATTCTTGTGGGCATAGATATGAATGTGAACATTGTTCTTCTTCTTTGGTATATCATAAAAAAGAAGGAAAAATGAAATGTCATTTATGCGGTTTTTCAACAAATATTCCTAATAAATGTGGAGAATGTGGAGAGGAAAATAGCTTTATTCCATGTGGCCCTGGAGTAGAGCGTTTATCTGAAGAAGTAAAAACTATTTTTCCAAATATTAATACAGAAATTTTAACAAGCGACACTTTAACTAAACAATCAGAAGAAAATACTTTTAATAAAATATTGAGTGGTCAAGTAAATGTAATTATTGGAACGCAATTAGTGGCTAAAGGGCATCATTTTCCAAAATTAAATACAGTTATAGCTATTGATGCAGATTTAGGCCTTTCTGGTTCTGACTTAAGGGCTTCTGAGAAAACCTTTCAATTATTTACTCAATTATCAGGAAGAGCTGGAAGAGAGTCTCAAAAAGGAAAAGCATATATTCAAACTTTTGACCCTGAAAATGAGGTTATGCAAGCTATATTATCTGGAAATAAAACAAAATTTATAAAAGCAGAATCCAAGGCAAGGTCATATAGAAATTTGCCTCCATATGGTAGATTAGCATCATTGATAATTCAGTCAAAAAATCATAATGATTTACAATTATTTTTAAAATTAATGTCTAAAAGTATACCGATCGTTAAAAATTTACGAATCGATGTTCTTGGGCCAGCACCTGCGCCCATATCTAAGCTAAGAGATTGGTATAGGTATAGGTATTTAATTAAAAGTGATTTTAACGTAAGATTACAACCGTATATTAAAAAATGGCTTTCAAAACTTAAGGTAAATAGAGCTATAAGAGTAAAAATTGATATAGACCCTTATAATTTTATGTAAATAATTATATTAATTTTAATATCTTTTATTGCACATAAGTCATCGTTATGTTAGGTAAGCTCCGCAGGGTTTTATTATAATCTTTTTTTTATATATTAAGAAAATTGGGGCTGTAGAATTGGCTAATGACTCAAAAAATATAGGTAGTATAGTTGAAAGATATTCAAAGGCACTTTTAGAACTTTCTATAGAATCTAAAAATATGGAAGAAGTTCAAAAAGACATTCAAAATATTATGGATTTGATAGAGACTAGTGAAGATTTTAGAAGAGTTTTAAAATCTCCTATATTATCAAGAAATGATCAAAAACAGATAATTGAAAAAGTTTTTTCTAAAATATCCATAAGTAAAATGGTTTTAAAATTTTTTATTGTAGTTAGTACTAATAGACGGTCTTTTATAATTGACAGAATATGTAAAAGGTTCCTCGAAATGGAAAAAGACTATAAAGGAGAGGTTAGAGCAGAAATTATAAGTACGGAGGCTCCAGAAAAAGATATATTATCTAAAATAGAAAAGATTATTAAAGATACTATTAAATCTGAAGTAAATTTAACTTATAAAATAGATAAATCTATTATTGGAGGTTATATTTTAAATATTGGATCAGTTATGTTGGATGGATCTATAAAGTCGAAACTACAAGGACTTAGAGTATTAATGAAAGGGACTAAATAAATGAATCTAAATGCAGCGGAAATATCATCAATAATTAAGGAACAAATTTCTGATTTTGGCACTGAAGCGGAGGTAGCAGAAGTAGGACAAGTTTTATCTGTGGGAGATGGGATTGCCAGGGTATATGGTTTAGATAAAGTTCAAGCAGGTGAAATGGTAGAGTTTCCTGGAGGAGTTTCAGGTATGGCTCTAAACCTTGAAGCAGACAATGTAGGTGTGGTTATATTTGGTGATGATAGAGGAATTAATGAAGGTGACTCAGTTAAAAGAACTGGAAGAATTGTTGATGCACCAGTAGGAAAAGCACTACTTGGGAGAGTAGTTGATGCACTAGGAAATCCAATTGATGGAAAAGGCGAGATTAAAACAGCAGATAGAAGTGTTGTTGATGTTAGAGCGCCAGGAATTATCCCAAGAAAATCTGTACATGAACCAGTACAAACAGGTTTGAAAGCTATAGACTCCTTAGTTCCAGTGGGACGTGGACAAAGAGAACTAATTATTGGCGACCGACAAACAGGAAAAACTGCTGTGGCTGTAGATACTATTCTGAATCAGAAAGTTATAAATGATGGTGATGATGAAAGTAAAAAATTATATTGTGTATATGTTGCTGTTGGTCAAAAACGTTCTACGGTTGCGCAAATAGTTAAGGAGTTAGAAGATAGAGGAGCATTAGATTATACTGTAGTCGTAGCAGCTACAGCTTCAGAGCCTGCTCCTTTGCAATATCTTGCTCCATACACAGGTTCAGCCATTGCGGAATGGTTTAGAGATAATAAGATGCACTCATTAATAATATACGATGATTTATCTAAACAAGCAGTAGCTTACAGGCAGATGTCATTACTGTTAAGAAGACCTCCTGGACGGGAAGCTTATCCTGGAGATGTTTTTTATTTACATTCACGTTTATTAGAGCGTTCTGCTAAGTTAAATGAAGAAAATGGTGCCGGTTCTATGACTGCTTTGCCTATCATCGAAACTCAGGGAGGAGATGTATCTGCGTATATTCCTACAAATGTTATATCCATAACTGATGGACAAATATTTTTGGAAACAGATCTCTTTTATCAGGGAATTAGACCAGCTATTAATGTAGGTCTTTCAGTAAGTCGTGTGGGATCATCAGCTCAAATTAAAGCTATGAAACAGGTAGCAGGTTCTATTAAATTAGAATTAGCACAATATAGAGAAATGGCAGCTTTTGCTCAGTTTGGCTCAGATTTGGATGCTGCTACCCAACAACTTCTTGCAAGAGGAGCTAGGCTAACAGAGCTTTTAAAACAAGGCCAATATGCTCCTTTATCAGTAGAAGAACAAGTAGTGGTAATATATTCAGGAGTTAAAGGCTTTTTAGATAAAGTAGAAATATCAGATATTGGAAAATTTGAAGAGGCATTGTTAAGTAATTTAAGAGCAGAAAAAAATATACTTGATAATTTACAAAAAAAAGCGGCTTTGGATGATGAAATAGAAAAGTCTATAACATCACTTATAGAAAATGTAGTTAAAGATTTTATTAATGAGTAATTGTAAAAATGCCTAATTTAAAAGAACTTAAAAATAAAATAGATAGTGTGAGGTCTACAAGAAAGATTACGCAGGCCATGAAAATGGTAGCTGCATCAAAATTAAGAAGAGCACAAGATACGGCTGAAGCAGCAAGACCTTATTCAGATAAAATGGCAAAAATAATGTCTTCTTTATCCAATTCTATGGCAGACAGTGAAAGTTCACCTGATTTATTATTAGGAAAAAAAGATAATAAAACACATTTAATATTAGCAGTAACTTCTGATAGAGGTTTGTGTGGTGGTTTTAATTCTTCTATTGTTAAAGCAGTAAAAAATAAGGTTTTAGAACTAGAGAAAGATAATATAAAATTTAAAATTATTTGTATAGGAAGAAAAGGTTTTGATGTTTTAAAAGGCTTATATGAAGAAAATGTTATAATGAATTCTAATATAAGTGTAAAAAATGGTTATGAGTTATCTGAGCAAATTGGTAAAGAAGTTATTTTAAGATTTGAAAAAGATGAATATGGATCGTGTTCTATTATATATAATAAATTTAAGTCAGCTATTTCTCAAATAGTTTCAGAACAGTCGATAATTCCTTGTTTAATTTCTGATGAGAGCGAAGATGATAAAGAAAATGATAATAGTCTGGGTATAAATTTTGAATTTGAACCAGATGAATCTGAAATATTAGCAGATTTATTGCCAAAAAATATATCTGTTCAAATTTATAAGGCAATTCTTGAAAGTGGTGCAGGGGAACAAGGAGCTAGAATGGCTGCAATGGATAACGCTACAAGAAATGCGGGAGAGATGATTGATAAATTAAATTTATCGTATAATAGGCAACGTCAAGCAATAATAACAGGAGAGTTAATTGAAATTATTGCTGGTGCGGAGGCCTTATAAGGTTTAACTATATTATAGCATTGGAGTTATAAAAATGAGTGATAATAAAGGTAAAGTAACGCAAGTAATTGGTCCTGTAGTAGATGTGCAGTTCGAAGGAGATTTGCCGGATATATTAGATGGATTGATTATTGACAATAATGGAGAAAAATTAACTCTAGAGGTAGCGCAGCACTTGGGGGAAAAAACTGTAAGAGCTATTGCTATGTCTGCCACGGATGGATTAGTTAGAGGGCAGGATGTAAATCCTACTGGTGAGCCTATATCAGTTCCTGTAGGACCTGAGATGCTTGGAAGAATTGTAAATGTAGTAGGGGAACCTGTTGATGAGCGTGGACCAGTTAAGGCTAAAAAAGCATATCCTATTCATAGACCTGCGCCTACTTATACTGATCAATCAACAGAATCAGAAGTTCTTGTTACAGGCATTAAAGTTGTGGATCTATTAGCGCCATATGTAAAAGGTGGAAAAATAGGTTTATTTGGTGGAGCTGGCGTTGGAAAAACAGTTTTAATTATGGAATTAATTAATAATATTGCAAAAGGGCACGGCGGATATTCAGTTTTTGCAGGAGTAGGAGAAAGAACTAGAGAAGGAAATGATTTGTATCATGAAATGATAGAGTCTGGGGTTATTGACTTGAAAGGAAATGATTCAAAAGCAGCTTTAGTATATGGTCAAATGAATGAGCCTCCTGGAGCACGTTCAAGAGTTGCTTTATCAGGATTGACAATGGCAGAGTATTTTAGAGATGAGGAAGGCCAAGATGTTTTGTTTTTTGTAGATAATATATTTAGATTTACACAGGCTGGTTCTGAAGTTTCCGCTTTATTGGGACGTATTCCATCTGCTGTGGGATATCAGCCTACTTTAGCTACAGATATGGGTACTTTGCAAGAAAGAATAACTTCAACTAAAAAAGGATCTATTACATCAGTTCAAGCTATTTATGTGCCTGCAGATGATTTAACAGATCCGGCTCCTGCAACGTCTTTTGCTCATTTAGATGCTACAACAGTTTTATCCAGGCAGATTGCTGAATTAGGAATTTATCCTGCTGTGGACCCTCTTGATTCTACATCTAGAATATTAGACCCTAGAATTATAGGAGAAGAACATTATGAAGTTGCCAGAGATGTTCAAAGGATATTACAATCTTATCGGTCTCTTCAAGATATTATTGCTATCTTAGGAATGGATGAATTATCTGAGGAAGATAAACTTACAGTTAGTAGAGCTAGAAAAATTCAGAGGTATTTATCACAGCCGTTCCATGTAGCAGAAGTTTTCACTGGATCTCCNGGAAAATATGTTGAATTGGAAGATACCATAAAAGGTTTTAAAGCACTGTGTTCGGGTGAATATGATAATCTCCCAGAAGCTGCATTTTATATGGTAGGCACTATTGAAGAAGCTATAGAGAAAGCTAAAACAATGGATGAAGAAGCCGCTTAATTAGGGGAAAATATTTATTATGGCAGATCAGGAAAAAATAGAAATAGATTTAGTGTCTCCTGANAAACAGGTGTTTTCTAAAGTGGCTGATATGGTTATTGTTTCTGGTACGGAAGGAGATTTTGGTGTTTTANCTGGTCATGCTCCTATTGTTTCTTCTATAAGACCTGGAGCCTTAGAAATACAGGATTCAAATAATACNGAAAGATTTTTTTTGGCTGGGGGAATTGTGGAAGTATTAGAGGATAGGGTATCTATTTTAGCAACTGAAGTTTTTGTTCAAGATGATATCCAGATAGAAAATTGCGAGTCAAAAATAAGTGAATTGACTTCTGAAATGCAGAATATGTCTAGTGAAGAAGAAAAAGAAAATANCCAGATTCAGATTGAAAAATATCACGCAATGATTGATTTTAAAAATTCTTAGATTTTCAAATATTTATTAATTATTGGTATAAAATTATTAAAAACTTTTAAATATACATTTTTTCTAAATTTAACGACATTATCAACTATTTTTTTTTCATTATCCCATTTCCAGGATGTAAATTCAGGTTTGTCAGAAAAATCAATATTAATTTCTTCATCTTTACCAAAAAAATATATTAAAAACCATTTTTGTTTTTGTCCGATATATTTTCCAGACCATTTGATTTTTGCAATATTAGAAGGAAGGTCGTAGCTTATCCATTCATCAATTGTAGTAATAATTTTTAAGCTTTGCATGCCAGTTTCTTCATATATTTCTCTAACTATAGCTTTATGAGGAGATTCATTAATATTAATTCCTCCTTGAGGTAATTGCCATTCATCGGAATTATTGATATCAGATCTTTTGCCTGTCCAAATATCACCATTTTTATTAAATATTACGGCTGCTACATTAGGTCTATAATTTCTAGGCATTTTTATTATTATAGAGAGTAATCCCTTCTAAAAGGTCTAAAGCCCTATAAAGTTGGTAATCAATNCTATCATTTTCAGAATTAGAAACATTGTTATCTAAATNATCATTAGAATTTTCTTCATTTGGATTAGAAAGGTGNCCTTTNAAATCACTTTCTCTTCTATCAATATTTTGATCAAATTCTTCAATATTTGCTTGTTTAACTTCTATGTCAGGAATGATTCCAGTAGCTTGTATAGAATTTCCAGAAGGCGTATAGTATTTTGCCGTTGTGAGTCTCATAGCGGAATCTCTTTGTACTGGGATAATTGTTTGTACTGANCCTTTGCCAAATGANTTAACTCCCATAATTATAGCCCTTTTGTGGTCTTGTAAGGCTCCTGCAACTATCTCAGANGCAGATGCGGACCCACTATTGATAAGNATAACNATAGGNAGACCATCNGCTATATCNCCTTTAGTGGCNNTGAACCTNTGCTGCCCTCTTTTTATTCTACCTCTAGTAGAAACTATTTCACCTCTATTTAGGAAAGCATCCGAAACTTTAATAGCTTGATCTAGCAGGCCTCCAGGATTATTTCTTAAATCTAATACTACACCAGTAATTTCGTCACCAATTTCTTCTTTTAATTCTTTCATGTTTTTTATTAGACCAGCTTCTGTCTTTTCGTTAAATGAAGTTATTCTTAAATAAGCAGCATTACCTTCTCGTCGTGCTTTTACTGATTGTATTTTGATTTTATCTCTAATGATTTTGATATCAAATGGTTCAAGATCATCTCTACTAATTGTAATAGTTATTTCGGTATTAATTTTGCCTCTCATTTTATCTACTGCATCTCCTAGGCTCATGCCATAAACTGACTCTCCATCAATTTCAATTATAAAATCACCTGATTTGACGCCTGCTCTGAATGCCGGAGTATCGTCAATGGGAGAAACAACCTTAACGTATCCTCCTTCCATTGACACTTCAATACCTAATCCTCCAAACTCCCCTTTTGTCTGAACTTGCATGTCTTCAAAGGACTCTTCATTCATAAAAGACGAATGAGGATCAAGAGATTGGAGCATGCCTTGAATAGCTGCTTCAATAAGTTCTTTATCTGTTATTTCTTCGACATAATCACGTCGAACTCTTTCATAAACTTCTCCAAACATGTTTAAGTGTTTATAAATATTTTTATCATCTTCATTGGCATTAGAAAAATTATTGAAAGTCATAAATATATTTAAAAACAAACATATAATTAAAGAATTTTTAAGTTTAATTAAGATATTTTTTGAGCCTGTGTTTTTCATGTCGAACCTTTTTTTAGATTGCACTGATTTAGTAATAGCTTTTACGTAACTTCACTTCGTATTAGATTTAAAATATAAAAATATTAATTTTTATTAGCTCATAGTAGAATTTTCCTTATTTTAATCAAGTATTAAAGATATAATTAATCAAAATAAATATTTATATATTTTCTTCTAGAACATTATCTAAAGGTGCAGACCACATTTTATCCAAATTATAAAATTCTCTTACTTCTTCTCTAAATAAATGGATTATAACATCACCAGCATCTACTAGTATCCAATTTCCTTCTCTTTGTCCTTCTATTGAAAAAATTTGTAAACCTAGTTTCTTTAGTTTAGTACTTATTTGGTTAGAAAGAGCTGTGATATGTCTTGAAGAAGTGCCATTAGCAATTATCATATAGTCAGCTATCGATGATTTACCTTCCAATGGTATGGAAACAATATTTTCAGCTTTTCCATCATTTAATATTTTTTTAATATTAGAATTTAATTTAGTATTTGCTGTCATAATAATAATTTCCTATATCAAATTTTTAAATAGTTTTTATTATTTCTAATTTTTGTGGATGAAAGTGAGTTTTTATGAATTCGTAAAAACCTCCAACTAGGAAGTTTTGAATTAAATATTGATTTAGAATTCTTGGTCTTATGAAGTTTATTAAAATATCTTTTTCCTGCAATTGAATTAAAAACAGAGTAAGAATAGTATTCTCGATCAAAAACTGCAATAGGTATTATGCTGTAAATTGTTTGCCATTGGTACCATTTATGAAATTCATCCAAGTTATCTGCACCCATTAACCAAATAAATTTTGTTCCTTTATATCG
>PAYS01000018.1 GCA_002715265.1 Candidatus Pelagibacterales bacterium | reverse complement strand
GAGTCTATTTTTATCATTAGCCACTTTTGATGCCAAATCTAATAAAAAAGTAGCCATTAAAGGTCCATGAACTACTATTTGAGGGTAACCTTCTACTTTTGTAGCATATAGGTAATCATAATGAATTCTGTGAGTATTATGGGTTAATGCTGAATAGCGAAAAAGCATTTCCGGTGTTGTTGTCCAAGACTTTTGGTAATCATAATTTTCAGGCGGCCTAATATATTTTTTTAAATTATTACTATTCGACTTCTCTTCTCTATATACTAAATTCTGTAATTCCTCTATTGCTATCTCTCCATCCGATAGAATACTATGCTTTATTTGTAAAAAAGTTAATTTTCCACTCGAACCCGTCTTATTTTGAATAGAAAGAATTTTTGAAGACTTAGTTGCATTTTTGCCTAAAGGAAGAGGGTTTAAAAAATTAATTTCTCCTCCTGCATACATTCTTATTGGTAAAGGAATTGGAGGCATAAAACCTTGACGCTTTTCATGTCCATCTGCACCAAGGTTTTTTTGTAACGGCAAATTTAAAAAATATAACCAGTGCCAACCATAAGGAACATTTATATATTTTTTTTTATCATACTCATAATCAAATACTGCTGCCATTGCCTTTACAGGATATTCATTAACTTTATCCTCAAATCTAATAGTTTTTCCTATCCAATTATTTATATCATTATTCATTAAACTCATCTCTTATATTATTTGAATGCTCTCCTATACTAGGTACATAAGTAACAGATTGTTTCTCTCCGATTATTATGGAAGGAGAAGCTATTAGTTCTATTTCAGTATCACCTATTTTTGTTTTAACTTTTCTCAATTGCGGATGACCACTTAAATCAGAAATAGAATTTAAAACTCCACAAGCAATTTTTTCTGCCCTTAAACGTGCTACCAAGTCATTTTTATCATATTTTTTAAATTCATCAGCCACTATTTTATCTAATTCTTTTCTATTGTTTACTCTTTTTATCGGATCATTAAATCTATTATCATCTGCCAAATTATCTAACTTTAAAACCATTGAACATAATTGTCTCCACTCTCTTTCGTTTTGAATAGATATTAATATTTTTTTTCCACATTTTGAATTATATGCTCCATAGGGAGCAATTGTAGGATGAGACAAGCCAACCCTATTGATAGATCTAGCTCCATAATTAGTTTGCAAATAAGGAACGTTCATCCAATCGGCCATTCCATCAAATAAAGAAACTTCTATAGAAGTTCCTTTACCAGTTTTTTCTCTATCATATAAAGCTTGTAAAATGGAAGAATGCGCATTCATTCCACAAGCTATATCACATACAGAAACACCTACTCTACCTTCTGATTCAGGTGTTCCAGTAAGACTACAAAGTCCAGATTCCGCCTGAACTAATAAATCATAAGCCTTCATATCTCTATATTCACCGTTTTGACCATATCCAGATATGTCACAAGTAATTAGCTTATCATTTTTTTTTCTTAAGCTTTTTGAACCCAAACCTACCCTATCAGCTACACCTGGAGCTAAATTTTGAATAAACACATCAGCTTTGTTAATAATATTATTTAATAATTTTATATCTTTCTCATCTTTAATATCAGCAACTAAAGATTGCTTACCTCGATTAAGCCATACAAAATAAGCACTATTACCCTTTACATCTTTGTCATAATATCGAGCAAAATCTCCTTCTTTACGTTCAATTTTAATAACTCTAGCACCTGATTCTGCTAAACGCATAGAACATAAAGGTGCTGCAACTGCTTGCTCTAAACTAACAACTAATATGCCTTCTAAAGGTTTCAAAACTTACTCCTAATATGATCTTTTTAGACCTAAAACATTTTGAGCTATATAAGCTAATATTAAATTTGTGGACACTGGAGCTATTTGATAAAGTCTAGCTTCTCTATATTTTCTTTCAATATCATAATCTTCCGCAAATCCATATCCTCCAAAAGTCTGAATAGCTGCTTCTGCTGATTTCCAGGACGCTTCTGAAGCTAAAAGTTTTGAAATATTTGCTTCAGTACCACAAGGCATATTTTTATCAAATAATTCTGCTGCCCGTTCTACCATTAGAGCTGCAGCCTCAGTTTCTGCATAAGCCCTTGAAATAGGAAATTGAATTCCTTGGTTTTGCCCTATTGGTCTTCCAAAAACTTCTCTAGAAGTAGCATAATCAGTCATTTTATCTAAAAAAAACTTAGAATCTCCTATACACTCAGAAGCTATTAAAATTCGTTCAGCATTCATGCCATCCAAAATGTATTTAAAGCCTTTTCCTTCATCTCCAATTAAACTATCTAAGGGTATTTCCAAATCATCAAAAAATATTTCTGTAGTAGCATGATTGATCATTGTCCTTATAGGTTTGATTGTTAAACCCTTATCTTTTGCTTTTTGCATATCTAATATAAATAATGATAAACCTTCTGTTCTTTTATTATTTTTGTCATTTGATGTTCTAGCTAAAAGAAGCATTAGGTCTGAATATTCTGCTCTACTTGTCCATACTTTTTGACCATTAATAATATAAGAATTATTTGATTTCTCAGCTTTTGTTCTGATCGATAATGTGTCTGTTCCTGCATCAGGTTCTGTAACTCCAAATGCCTGCAATCTCAATTCTCCTGACGCAATTTTTGGCAAATATTTATTTTTTTGCTCTTCTGAACCATGTCTAAGTAATGCTCCCATTATATACATTTGAGCATGACAAGCGGCTCCATTACCTCCAGATCTTTGAATTTCCTCCAGAATAGCGCAAGCTGCTTTGAGAGGCAATCCAGAACCTCCATATTCTTCAGGAATTAAACACGCTAAATATCCTGCTTTTGTTAATGCTTCAACAAACTCTTCTGGGTATGACCTATTACTATCTAATTTACGCCAATATTCTCCAGGAAAATCATCACATAATGATTTTACGCTATTTCTTATATCCTCCCATGGATCTTTATCAACAGTAGTTATCCCAGATACTCTATTAATATTTTTATCCTGCAAATTAAATCCTTAATTTAATATTTATTTAGTTTTAACTACTTTTTATATATAATGTTACATATTTCTATTAAATCACCTGAAGGTATACTTTTTTGTCCTTCTTGAAAATAATTATTTACAACTTCAGGAATATTAGTGGAAATATTATTATTCATATAAAGACTGCTCACCAAGTAAAGCATTTCTAAATCTATTTTTTAGATAAGAACCATCCCTAATTGGTAAAGTCATTTCACCATTGTCTTTAGAAATTTTTATTTGTAAAAATGTTAAATTTGTAATTTTATTTATATTATCGGAAAATGCTTTTAATTCAGATAATTTATAAATAAGATGTGAATTTTTTATTCCCGCTCCAATAGCTATATCTTTTAAACTTACTCCTTTAGAAGTATGTGTCTTTTGAGCACCTGTTTCTCCATATAGCTCATTATCAAATACTACTATGGATAAATTTTTTGGAGAATGCACTCCTATAGTAGCTAAAGAACCCAAACCCATTAACATTTCTCCATCTCCCGTAATTACAATTATCTTTTGATGCGGTTGAGCTAGAGCTAAACCTAAGCCAATCATACAAGCATTACCCATACCTCCCCATACATTAAAATTTAAATCATTATCACCCAATGAAGCTACATCCCAACAAGTACCACCTAGACCATTAATAACTATGGTATCTTTTCTATTCTTTAATAATTCATAAACTGCACTTCTTCTTTTTATCATTATTATTCCATAAAACTTTTTGCGCCGATAAGACGTTGCGATAATAATACTGCTGTTACGCAATTAGATTTATAAGCCAAGCCAAGCATAGCATTAACTGTTTCAGTTACTTCATTTTCATAGTTACACCTAGTAGTTACAATATTTAATGCTGATAAAACTTTTTCTGTAGAAGACCCCATAGGAACTTGCCAAGGATTAAATTCATTCCATTCCCCTCTCATAGTTATGACCATTAACAAAGGAAAATTACAAGCTATAGTTATTGAGGCTAGAGCATTTATACAATTACCTAACCCACTAGATTGCATTAAAACTGTTCCTTTATCTCCTCCTAGCCATGCTCCTGCTAATAATCCCATTCCTTCCTCTTCTGTTGTCAGACTAATCATTTTCATTTTATCATCTTTTTCACAATATTCTATTAAGCTTTTGTGTCCTGCATCAGGTACGTAAGCTATTTGTATGAGATTATTTTTTGCAAATATCTTATATATTTCTAAGGGCCAATTTAGATAGCTACTAGTATTAGTTTTACTCACAATTTTACCATTTTTTATTAAAATATAACCTGATGATTATACATTTAATAATAAATATTGAAAGTATTTCTTGATCCACTATATACAGTGGTATATAACCAAATATAGTTATTTATTTTGAGGTATAATGTTAGATAAAAATATAAGTTTAAATAAGAATCAAATTCAGCCTTTAATAGATCCTTTTGGTAGAGCTATATCCTATGTTAGAGTCTCTCTCACTGATAGATGTGATTTTAGATGTGTGTATTGTATGGCTGAACATATGACTTTTTTGCCTAAATCAGATGTATTATCTTTAGAAGAAATTGAAAGACTTTGTAATGCATTTATAAATCTGGGAACAAAAAAAATTAGACTTACAGGTGGGGAACCACTTGTAAGAAAAAATGTTATGAACTTAATTAAAGCTCTTGGAACAAGAATTGGGTCTGGTTTAGAAGAACTAACTATAACCACCAATGGAAGTCAATTATCACGTTTTTCAAATCAACTCTTTGATTATGGTGTTAGAAGGATAAATGTATCTATAGATACATTAAATAGTGAATTATTTTCAAAAATTACTCGATGGGGAAATCTTGACCGTGTTTTATTAGGATTAAAAGATGCTTCTAAAGCAGGTTTAAGATGTAAAATTAATGCAGTTGCACTTAAGGGTGTTAATGAAAACGAGTTGGGAGATATGGTTAAATGGGCCCATGATGAAGGTCATGATTTTACAATAATTGAAACTATGCCAATGGGAGAAATTACTGAAAATAGAGTTGACCAATATTTACCTCTTTCTATGGTTAGAGCTAAGTTGCAAGAGAGGTTTACATTTATTGAAAGTAATTACCAGACTGGTGGACCTGCCAGATATGTTACTTTAAAAGAAACAGGAGGTACATTAGGTTTTATAACTCCTTTAACACATAATTTCTGTGAATCCTGTAATCGCGTAAGAGTTACCTGTACGGGTATGCTTTATATGTGTTTAGGACAAGACGATTCTGCAGACTTAAGAAAAGTAATTAACTCTACTAGTAATGATTTAGAATTAGAGAATGCTATTAGGGAGGCCATATCTAGAAAACCTAAAGGTCATGACTTTGAAATTAGCCGCAGATCTGCAGGCCCTGCAGTTTCAAGACACATGAGTGTTACTGGCGGTTAAAAAATTCTTGAACTTAACTTATTAAATGTTAGTTTCATAAAAGTTAAAATATAAACGGTATAACGATCATGAAATATAAGAATATATCTTTTATTGCATCTAAATCAAAAGATGCTCAAAAAGCTTTAAATGAACTAAGCAAACAGTTCAAAGGTGTAAAACCAGATAATGCTGATGTTATTGTAGCATTAGGAGGAGATGGTCTGATTTTACATACTCTTGAAACTTATGGAAAAAAAAATATCCCAATATACGGCATGAATAGAGGCACTGTAGGTTTTTTAATGAATAAATATTCTAAAATAGACCTGTTAAATAAAATAAATAATGCAGAAATAACAAAAATTTCGCCATTAAAAATGGAAGCAAAAGATATTTCAGGAAAAATTTACAAAGGTTTAGCCATAAATGAAGTATCTCTTTTAAGACAATCAAAGATGACTGCAAAAATTACTATTAATGTAAATAAAAAGGAAAGATTAAGTGAATTAGTTTGCGATGGTGTAATGGTTGCCACGCCAGCAGGAAGTACAGCTTATAATCTTTCAGCAAATGGCCCTATTATACCTTTAAGTTCAAATTTATTATCTTTAACTTCAATTTGTGCATTTCGTCCTAGAAGATGGAGAGGAGCTTTATTGCCACAAAATTCAGATGTTGAGTTTATTGTTAAAGATCCAAAAATAAGAGGGGTAAGTGCTACAGCAGGTAATTTAGAAGTTAGAAATGTTTCGAAAGTACTTATAAGTATTTCTAGAAAGTTATCTTTTCAACTTTTATTTGATCCAGATTCAAGATTAGAAGATAAATTTATAAATGAACAATTTGCTTATTAAATTTTTATTGAAAGGAAGAACATGAATTATCAAAATTGTAACGCAGTTATTACAGGTGGTGCAAGTGGCCTAGGTGGAGCTACTGCTGAAAATATAATTAAACATGGAGGAAAAGTAACTATAATAGATATTCAAAATGATTTAGGAAAAAAAAAATCAGATGAACTCGGTAATAATTGTGATTTTGTCAAAATTGATATAACTGATGAGGAGCTAGTTAAAAAAAGTTTTCAAGATATCAAAAATAATTCCGGTGAAATAAATCTTTTAGTAAATTGTGCTGGTATTGGAAGCCCTAGTAAGGTTCTTAATAAAGATGGAACTTGTCCTTTAAATTTATTTTCAAAAATAATAAATGTAAATTTAATTGGAACATTTAACACTTTAAAAGCTGGCGCTAACCTAATGCAAAATAATATTTTGGAAAATAATTCAAGTAGGGGAGTAATAATTAATACTGCCTCAATTGCTGCTTATGATGGACAAATTGGACAAGCTGCTTACTCTGCTTCTAAAGGAGGAATAGTTGGAATGACTCTTCCTATTGCAAGAGAACTAGCAAGACAATGTATTAGAGTTAATACCATCGCACCAGGCTTATTTGAAACTCCCTTATTAGCAGGATTACCTGAAGAGGCTAAAAATTCTTTAATTGATTCTACTTTACATCCACATAGGTTAGGCAAGCCTGCAGAATATGCTGATCTTGTTAAACATATATTTGAAAATGAAATGTTAAATGGGGAGACGATAAGACTTGATGGATCTTTGAGAATGGCTCCTCGCTAATAGTTATTGGTTTTTTTTTAATTATAGCTTATGTATATAAAAAAAGATGAAGGAAAAATTTGAATGTTTTTTGGTAGTGTAAAAAATTGTCATAATACAAAAGATTTTAGAAACTTGGCTAAAAAAAAATTACCTGGCCCAATATTTCATTATATTGATGGTGGTGCAGATGATGAAATTACTAAAGACAGAAATACTGCAGCTTACGATGACTGTGACTTAGTTCCTAATGTATTAGCAGGTGTTAAAGATATAGATATGTCGGTTACAGTAATGGGGCAAAAAATTGAAATGCCTTTATACTGTTCACCTACAGCTTTACAGCGCTTATTTCATCACGAAGGAGAGTTAGCAGTTGCTAGAGCCTGCGAAAAATTTGGAACTTGGTCTGGATTATCATCTTTAGGAACAGTAGACATAATGAGAATGCATAAAGAAATTTCAAGCCCAAAATTATTTCAACTTTATTATCATAAAGATAAAGGACTTAATAACCATATGATAGAATTATGTAAAGAAGCTAATTACGAAGCTATTGCTTTAACAGTTGATACAATTACAGGTGGCAATAGAGAAAGAGACTTACATACAGGTTTTACTAGTCCACCAAAACTTACATTAAATAGTCTTATAAGTTTTGCTATACATCCTATGTGGGCTTTCAACTATTTTACTCATGAGAAATTTGATTTACCTCAACTATCTAAATTTGTTAATGCAGGAACAAATATTGCTATTTCAGTAGGAGATTATTTTACAAAAATGCTGGATCAAAATATGAACTGGAAAGATGCAGAAGAAATTAATAAAAAATGGGGTAAACATTTTTGTCTTAAAGGTATTATGAGTGTTGAAGATGCAAAAAAAGCTGTTGATATTGGTGCTACTGCTATTATGGTATCCAACCATGGAGGTAGACAATTAGATGGATCTAGAGCCCCTTTTGATCAACTAGAAGAAATCGTTGATGCTGTAGGTGACAAAATAGATGTAATTTGTGATGGGGGAATTCAAAGAGGAACTCATGTACTAAAAGCTTTGTCTGTAGGAGCTAAATGCTGTTCTGGTGGAAAATTCTACCTTTACGCATTAGGTGCTGGAGGACAACCTGCTGTAGAAAAAGCGTTATCAAATTTTAGAAATGAAATTGAAAGAGATATGAAGTTAATGGGATGCTCAAAAATTTCAGATCTTAACAGAGATAATCTCAGATATAGAGAAAAATATAAATAAACTTAATCTAAATTATTTTCTTTAACTAGATTCCATGAAAGTTTCGCTAATACGGGTCCTAGTGCCCCACGTTCTTCTGCCAGCGAAGAAGAAGCATTTCCTGCTCTACCTCTAGCTAAAACACCTTCTAAAATAGCTACATTTCTATACAAAGAAAAAACTATATAAAAAGTAGGATCAATAAAATCCCTATTTACTCTATCACAATAATTTTTTACATATGTATTTATATCAGGTATTCCTAATTCCTTTAAATTTAAACCTTTTAAGCCGCTAAAAAGATTAGTGGGTTGTACATGGTGCATCAAGTTATATCCTAAATCAGCAAGTGGATGTCCTAATGTAGAAAGCTCCCAATCTAAAACAGCAATTACCTTTGGCTCATTTAAATCATATATCAAATTACCAAGTCTATAGTCTCCATGAACAATAGTTGTTTGATCATTATCAGGAATATTTTCAATTAACCATTCTTTCAATAATGGCATTTCTGGCATATCATGTTGTTTAGATAATTCCCACTGATTAGACCATCTTTTAATTTGTCGAGTAAAATAACTACCAGGCCTACCAAAATCTTCTAATCCTACTTTTTTAATATCTACATTATGAAGTGCTGCTAAAGATTTATTCATAGAATCATAAATTGCTTTTCTTTCCTCCACTTCAAAGCCAGATAATTTAGTGTCTTCCAAAACCCTTCCTTCTATATATTCCATAATATAAAAAGAAGTTCCAATAATAGACTCATCATCACAATATAAGTACATTTTCGCTACAGGCACATCTGATTCATATAAGGCTTTTTGAACTTTAAATTCTCTATCAACTGCGTGAGCTGAAGGCAATAAATCTCCTGGAGGCTTTTTTCTCATAACATATCTTTTACCTTCAGACGACTCAATTATGAATGTAGGATTTGACTGACCTACATTAAACTGACCTACCGCTTTAATTGAAGAAAATTCTGTAAGTTTATCGGACAAAAAATCAGATAAATTTTTCTCATTAAATCTATGAGAATCTTTTACTTTATAATCTTCAATTTTAAACTTATAATTAAAGACGGACATTTAGCAAACCATTAATTATGACGTTTTAATTCTAATCTTGCTATTTGATTTCTATGAACTTCATCAGGACCGTCAGCAAGTCTCAGAGTACGAGAATGAGCATACATTCTTGATAGACCAAAATCATTTGAAACTCCTCCAGCTCCATGTGCTTGAATAGCCCAATCAACAATCTTACACGTCATATTTGGAGCGGCTACTTTAATCATAGCAATTTCTTTTCTAGCTTCTTTATTGCCATGAACATCCATTTTATGAGCGGCATGTAAAGTAAGAAATCTACAAGAATCTATCATTATTCTAGCTTCAGCTATTCTCTCTTGCGTAACAGTTTGTTCAGAAACAGGTTTACCAAAAGCAACTCTTTGTTTAGTTCTTTTACACATTTTTTCTAATGCTACTTCTGCAACACCAATTTGTCTCATACAATGATGAATTCTTCCTGGACCTAATCTTCCTTGAGCTATTTCAAACCCTCTTCCTTCACCTAACAACATATTTTTTGCTGGGACTCTCACATCTTCAAATAAAACCTCAGCATGGCCATGTGGAGCATCATCAAATCCAAAAACAGGTAAATGACGCAATATTTTAACTCCTTTTGAGTCTGATGGCACAACTATCATTGACTGTTGTTTATGTCTATCAGGGTTTTTAGGGTCTGATTTACCCATGAAAATAAATACTTTACATCTTGGATCATTTGCTCCAGATGTCCACCATTTTCTTCCATTAATTACATATTCATCACCATCTCTAATTATTTGTGACTCTATATTGGTAGCATCTGATGAAGCCACCGCAGGCTCTGTCATGGCAAATGCAGACCTGATTTTACCTTCCAATAAAGGTACTAACCATTCTTCTTTTACCTCATCTGAGGCATATCTTTCTAAAGTCTCCATGTTCCCTGTATCAGGCGCAGAACAGTTAAATGCTTCAGGCCCAAATTGCGTTCTTCCCATCATTTCACATAAATGAGCATATTCATAATTTGTAAGACCTGCTCCACGATCACTTTCTGGTAAAAACAAATTCCATAAACCTTCAGATTTAGCTTTTGCTTTAATACCTTCTAGTATTTGTGAAGGTTGCCATCTATCACCTTCAGCAATTTCTGCCTCAATTTTGTCCTCATTTGGATATATATTTTCATCCATAAATTTGCTAACTCGTTCAATTAGATCAACAACTTTTGGTGACAGCTCTGGCAACATATTCTCTCTCCTACATTATCTTAAAAAATTATCAGAAAAGTAATTATAAATTATAAATTCTCTATTACAAAGATTATTTTTAATTAATTTATAAAATTAAGCTAATTATATAAATTTCAACATTTTTACCTTTTGAATAATTAAAACCGCTTATAGTTTTTGAAATATCTTTAAAGTTTATATTATTTTTTTTTGATAAAATTTTAAATTCATCTAAATATTGATTTTCTATAATTATATAATCTACCTTATGATTATTTATAAAATTTATTACATCTATGGTATTTCCTGCAATTTTTGTCTTTGAGCCCAATCTATAGACTAAAGAAGGTTCGGAATACCCAAATAATATTGATGAATGATTTAAATTTTTATTTTCTATCTCTTCATATATACGTTCAGAAATCCAAATTTTTTGTGTTTGATTGGGAACAAATAGCATAAATAAATTTATAGCTAAAATAGTACCTATAGAAGCTATAAAAAATGCTCTAAGGTAATTTAAATAGTAAAAATTATAAATTGCAAATATCCCTATTAATAAAAATATTAAAATTATTAATATGACTTCTTTAGAAAACCCTATACCAAATTCAATTCCTAAAAAACCTATTAAAATTATTATTGTTCCAATTCCTATAATAGGAAAAAAAGTATAAATATTTAATATTCTTTTATTAAATTCTATTAAAAAATTATTATTTTTTATACTTTCAACTATCATAGCTGCTGTTAATAGAGTTAAACCAGGTATAAGCGGCAATAAGTAGTGCAATAATTTAGTAGGGATTAATTCAAAGACTATCCAACTTGGCAAAATATAGCATAATAAAAATTTTATACTTTTTTCTTTTCTATTTAAATAAGACCAGACCACTGTAGGCAATAGAAATATTGCTAAAGGCCATGCAGATATAAATATAGAAATTATATAAGCTCCGGGGGGTGCTCCATGAGATTCCTGAACACTAAATATCTTCTCTAAAAAATCTTTCTTAATATCTCCTATCATATAATCAGCATTATTTCCTGTAAAAATAAAGATAAACCAGGGAGCGCAAATAATAGTAAACAAGATTAATCCATAAATAGGTTTAATAGAACTTAAAACAAAATCTCTTTCTATAATTTTAAAAGACATTACTAATAAGAAAATTATAATGAAAGTAATAGGCCCTTTTATTAAAAAAGAAAAACCTAATAATAACCATCCTAAATATATGTATAGAGAGGAAAGATTTTTTTCATTATTTTTAAAAAATATAACTTTTGCTAGTAAATATATTATTGCTAAAGTAATACAGGAAAGGACACTATCTGTTTTTGCTATATTAGCTTCTATTATAACAATTGGAACAGACAGAAATAATAAAGCTGCTATGATTCCTTGCAACCTCCCAAAGATAATATTTCCTAACAAATAAACAAACAATATAGAAAGACTAGCAGCAATAGCTGAAGGCAACCTGAAAGACCACAGCGGAGGTTTTTCAAGTAAAAATAGATTTTTTACAGAAACAGATGAAAAAGCTTGAAGCCAATAAATTCCTGGAGGCTTTTTCAACCTTGGGTTATCCAAGAAATTAATATTAAAAAAATCACCTGATTCTATCATTTGTACTGTAGATTGAATGTATCTAGCTTCATCTCTATCTAATGGTGGTAAAATATTTATAGTTGAAAAAAAACTTATAATTGCTAATAAACATATAAAAAGTTTTATATAGTTTTCTTTAATATTATTTAAATACGCCATGATTAACCAAATTAAAATGTCAAATGTAAATATTTACTTCAATCTAATACGTTTAATAAACCGTAGCTATAAAAAAGAGTTTTAAATATAAGGAATTTAATTATATGGATAGTTTCCTAACAACTAAAAATATCAAAACTGAAAAAAAAAATAGTACTAATCAAAAAATAGCTATTATTGGATCTGGAATTACTGGATTATCTGCAGCCTGGTTATTATCTAAAAATAATGAAGTCTGCATTTTTGAAAAAAATTCTACGTTAGGAGGACATTCAAATACCGTTAAAGTAGATTATACTAATTCTCTAGGAAATAATTCATTAATTAATGTAGACACAGGTTTTATTGTTTTTAATGAAACAAACTATCCAATTTTCAGTAAATTTTTAAAAAAATTAAATGTAGATACAATAAACACTAATATGTCATTTTCATTCTCTATTAATAAAGGAGATTATGAATATTCAGGTTCTGGTTTGAATGGCATATTCGGACAAAGAAAAAATATTTTAAAATATTCTCAATGGAAATTTCTATCTGACATTATAAAGTTTTCAAAATTAGCATCAAAACATATAGAGGAAAATAGTATATGTAGTGATACGATAATAAACTGGCTGACTAAAAATAAATTTTCAGACATTTTTATTTATAATTATATTATACCTATGTCATCATCAATCTGGTCTTGCTCTTCAAAAAATATATTTAACTTTCCAATAGATTCATTTATATATTTTTTTTATCATCACGGGTTATTAAATTTATTCAAAAGACCCCAGTGGAAAACTATTAAAGATGGAAGTATTCAATATATTAATGCTTTAATAAAAGAATCAAAATTTAATTATAAATTAAATTCAAATATAAAATCTGTAATTCACAAAAATAATAAAATTTATATTAAAGATGGCTCAGATATTCATGAATATGATAAAATAATAATGGCATGTCATCCACATCAAATTTTAAAATTATGTAAAAATTTGAATAAAGAATGTACAGATATATTAAAATTATTTAAATATTCCAAAAATACAATAGTACTTCATACATCTGACCAATTCATGCCAAAAAATAAAAAATTATGGTCTTCATGGAATTATTTTTCAAACAATAACATAGATAAGAATAGTAGTTTACAAATGACATATTGGATGAACAATTTACAAAAAATTGATAAAAGATTTCCACTTTACGTTACAATGAATGTCGACAATACCATGCAGATTAAAGAAGAATCGATTTTTAAAACTATTCATTATGAACATCCTATAATTGATCAAAATTCGTTTAAAGCTCAAAATAAATTAAATT
The DNA here is from genome assembly GCA_002715265.1 of Candidatus Pelagibacterales bacterium. Lineage (GTDB taxonomy): Bacteria > Pseudomonadota > Alphaproteobacteria > TMED109 > TMED109. Next base: position 41,705 of record PAYS01000018.1, on the reverse strand, counting down.
CAATCCAAGGAATTAATAACATATGGTATAGTGGAGCTTGGACATCTTTTGGTTTTCACGAGGATGGTATAAGATCCGGCCTTATAATAGCTGAAAAACTTGGAGCAAACTGTCCATGGAATCTAATTGTGAATGAAAATATTAAATNTAAAAATTTTATAAATTAACGAACAGTAATGTGTGNTAAGTGAAAAACTATTTCGAAAATAAANTATATAAAGGGTTTGTTAGTCATTATAGATTTTCACCAAAGAAACATAAATTTAAGTATGATGTATTTAAAATTTTTTTAAATTTAGAAAATATAGAAGAATCTGTAAAAAAATATTCTTTTTTTTCTTTAAATAAATTTAATATATATAGTTTTTATTATAAAGACCATTTAGATAATGAAAATTATAACCCTTATTTTCAAGCAAAAAAAATCTTTACAAAACATAAACTATATAACAACCAAGATAAAATTTATATCTTATGCTATCCAAGAATTTTAGGCTACGTATTCAATCCTCTATCTTTATATTTCTGCATATCAAATAAAAATGAAATAAAATCTATTTTATATGAAGTTCATAATACTTTTGGTGATAAGCATTTTTACTTAAGCAAATATAAATTAAATTCAATAGATAAAGTAAATAAAGTATTTCATGTATCTCCTTTTTTTAATATTGAAGGGGAATATGAATTCAATAGTATTTTAAATGATGATTTTGTTAACATTCAAATCAATTATTTTACCTATGAAGAAAAAAGTAAAGTGCATTTACTCAACGCAACATTTTCTGCCAAAAGGGAAGAACTTTCAGATAAAAATCTTTTGATAAATTTTATAAAATTTCCTTTTATGACTTTTAAAGTAATTATTGCAATTCATATTAATGCNTTAAAGTTATGGATTAAAGGAATAAAATTCTTTAGTAGACCNAATCCTCCTAGAAATATATTATCTATAAACAAATCTTTGAGGAATAAAAAGTAATAATGCTATTTAATAAAATGAAAAAAAATATATTTAAAAGTATATTAAATATTAATAATGGATATTTAAAGGTTTCTTTTCCTGATAATTCAGAACTATTTTTTGGAGACTCAAAAAGCAAATTATCAGGTAATATTGAAATAAAAAATTGGGGAACATTAACGCAAATATTCAATTCTGGATCTATAGGTTTTGCTGAAGCATATATGGACCAAAAAATAGCTAGCAAAGATATTTCTAAAGTACTTCATATTATGGCATTAAATAGAAATTTAAATAATAAAATTATGTATGGTAAAAAATTACATCGTTATATTAATTATNTTAAACATTTNTTTAAAGCTAATACANTTACAGGAAGCAAAAACAATATTTCTTATCACTATGATATGGGAAACGATTTTTATTCATTATGGTTGGATAAATCTATGACATATTCTTCCGCAATATTTGATGCAAAAACTTCAAATTTAAATGATGCACAAATTAATAAATATCAAAGTTTATGTAACCTTACAAAAATAAATGCAGATACTAATATATGTGAAATTGGTTGTGGTTGGGGAGGGTTTGCTGAATATGCAGCAAAATCATTTGGCGCCAAAATTACAGGCATAACTCTATCCCAAGAGCAAGCAAATTTTGCAAAAAAAAGAATGTATAAAAAAGGTTTAAACGAATTAGTTGATATTCAAATAATTGATTATAGAGACCTTAAGAAAAAATTTGACAGAATTATATCTATAGAAATGTTTGAAGCGGTAGGTGAAAAATATTGGCCTATTTTTTTTAATAAACTTAAAAGCAACCTCAATNATAATGGATTAATAGGAATGCAATTAATTTCTATAAAAAATGAACTTTACAATAATTATAGGCATAACTCAGATTTTATACAAAAATATATATTTCCAGGAGGCTTTCTTCCATCTGTAGATGCGCTTACTAAGGTCACTTCTGATTGTGGACTTAAAATATTTTATGAAAAGTCTTTCTCTGAAGATTACGCAAAGACTTTATCTATATGGCGTTCAAATTTTATAAAAAATTGGTCAAATATGCCAAAAAATAGAAAATATGATTTAAAATTTAAAAACATGTGGGAATACTATCTAGCTTATTGTGAAGCCGGGTTTAGATCCAAAAATACTAATGTTCATCAAATAACTTTAAAAAGTTTAGAACCATAATAAAATAGATTACGTATAGAAAATATGAGTGTTGATAGGTATAAAAAATTAGAACCAAAGTTAATCATGGANGAATATTTTAATGGTAATATTCAAGCTTGGGGAATGTTTGAAGATACATTTGGCATTATTAGAAAAAGATTTACATGCATAATAAAAGCTAACTTTAATAGTGAAATGAAAACTATAGAAGTTTCTGAAAATTTTACCTATGATGATAAATCTACAGAAAAAAGAACATGGCTTTTAAAGAAAACCTCAAGTGATAAATACGAAGCTACAACCGATAGTGTTATTGGTGTTGGCAAAGGAAAAACTTCAGGTAATGCATTTCATTGGAAATATAAATTTGAGTTATCTTTATATGGAAAAAAAGTTAAGGTAAAATTTGATGATAGAATGTATTTAATAAGCAAAAATGTAATAATAAACAGAGCAAGAATGTATAAATATGGAATTAAATTAGGTACAGTAAATTTATATTTCCATAAAATTAATTAATTTTTCTATTTATTAATAACCTATAAATTTTCCATGGCAAAGAAGTTAATATCTTCATTATTATAGAAAATATNANAGGAAAACTAGTTTGAAATTTATTAGATTTAGTAACAAAATTAAAAATTTTTGTACTTGCAANATTAGCATCCATTAAAAATGGCATTTTAAAATTATTTTTACGCGTTAATGGTGTATCAACAAAACCTGGAAAAATAATTTTAAATTTTACTTTATATTTTGCGAAATCAAGACAAAAACTTTCCATAGCTGTCTTTAAAGCAGATTTAGAGGCAGAATAAATAGCTGAATGAGGCATACCCCTCCAACCAGCAATGGAAGAAACTGCGATAATTTGTTCTATTCTTGAACTAATTATAAATGGTTTAAGAAAAATTATTGAGTTTATTATAGTATTAAAATTTAGGTCCATCATAAGTTTAGTATTTTTCATACTTAAATTTACACTACTTTCATTAACGTAAGTTCCGGCATTAAAAATTATAACATTACAATTTCCAAAATTTTTAAAAATATATTTTATAGATTTTTCTAATGAATTGGCATTAGTTACATCAAATGGCAATATAATTATTTTTCCACTATATCTATTATCTTCACATTCTTCTTTTAAACTATGAAGATCTCCTTCACTTCTAGCAGAAGCAATAACATGATACCCATTTTTAGCAAAAGTTAANGCTGTAGCCCTACCAATACCCTTAGAAGCACCAGTAATCCAACAATATTTATTCATTAAATTTTGAGATAATTTAATACTGGACCAAATAATCCCTTAAATTTTAAACTTCCCTCATATACNACTAAGCAAACACAACCCTCATTTTTATCAGCTATCGGAGTATGGCTATCTTTTTCATCTACAATAGCAACATCACCGGCATCATAGCTACCAGTTTCATCTCTAAAACCTCCTTGAAGAACTAAAGTAAATTCGGTTCCACTATGAGTGTGATGAGGTAGTTTTTTGCCTGGAGGAATTGACAACATTTTTACAACAGATGAACTATCACCAATATTAATATCGAAATATTTAAATCCAGTTAAAGCTTTATTCCAATTTTCGGTTAAAGTATTTCCTGACGGCAGATATTTTTGAAGTACTCTTGGAATACCATCAAAGAAATTTTTACTAACTGGCTGATCATTTTNCATATCTACCGAATTNTCTATTTTATCAAAAATATTACTAATGGTATCAGGATTGACACTAACAATATCAGCATTTTCAATTATATGTCCGCCTAATTTTTCATAAGTAGCAACATCTTCCCTACACTTACTACAAACAGTTAGGTGTGACGCTACTACTAAGCTGACTTCCGGAGAAGTGTTACCAGCTGCATAACTCATTAAGATATCTGGGTGTATATGATGATTAATCATTAAATTCTCCTGCTAAAATTTTTTTAAGTCTAGAAGAAGCTAACCTTATTCTAGATTTAACAGTTCCTAATGGAATACCAAGTTCCTCTGCAATAATAGAATGAGATTTATCTTCATAAAATGTCATATTTATTAAACGAGATTGTTCTTTGGGAAGNGTATTTATAGCTTCAAGTATTTTTTCGGAATCTTGTTTTTCTTCATAAGCAGTATCTGCTAATTTTTCGTCCTCACGAGAAAGCATAGGATCTTCTGGATCAAGTTCAGGACGAATTTCCTTTCTAAGCAAATCAATTCTTTTGTTTCTAGCTATTGTAAACAACCATGTACTAACCGCTGCTTTTGACCTATCAAAAGTTTCTGCTCTTTTCCAAACTGTTAACATTACCTCCTGTAAAAGATCCTCAGCTATAATATCTGAAGAACCTAACTTCATTAAATAACCTTTAACTCTGGGNGCTACTAAAGAAAAAAATTCTGAAAAAGCTTGCTTATCCTGACTTTTAGCAACTTTACCAATTAAATCTGTTAGTAAAACATCATTTGAAGCAGTTTTTAACACTTTAGTACTCTTCTTTTTAAAATTATTAACATTTTTAAAGTGTACAGAAAAATTTACTGAATCTAAAGTATTTTCTAAAAGCATGATACCTCCATANTTAGTTTACGGAGAATAAAAGTAACTGGATCACTAAGTATAAAATAATTTAAAACTATTAGTTTAAGTTTTCATAAGCTTTTAAAGCAGAATTTCTAGACTCTTTTAAATCAACAATAGNATTAGGATAATTTAAACCAAGTATAATATTTTTAGTTTTTAATATCTCTCTTGGAACCTCCCATGGTGCGAATATATATTTATTTTCTAAATATTTAAGTTCGGGAACAAATTTTCTAATATATTCTCCATCTGGATCAAATTTTTTTGCCTGTAAAACTGGATTAAAAATTCTAAAATAAGGCGCAGCATCTGCTCCAGAGCCAGCAACCCATTGCCAACTAGCACTATTATTTGCTAAGTCGGCATCAAACAAACATTCCCAAAACCATTTTTGACCTTCATGCCAATGAATAAGTAAATTTTTAACTAAAAATGATGCAACAATCATTCTAACTCTATTATTCATATAACCTGTTTGATATAATTCTCTCATACCAGCATCGATAATTGGATAACCTGTCAAACCTTTTTTCCATGCATCTAAATAATATTTATTATTATTCCAAGGAAAAGTATTAAATCTTTTTTGCAAGTTTTCTCTAGGTAAATTTGGAAAATGATATAATAAATAATAAGAAAACTCTCTCCATCCAACTTCACTTAAAAAATGTGATATGTCGCTATTCATATCTATTTTTTTAGTTTTGCTCCATATCAGTTTAGGTGATATTTCTCCAAAATGAATATGAGGAGATAAAAAAGAAACACTATTTTTTACAGGAAAATTTCTACCTTCTTTATAATTTTTTGCTCTATTATACAAAAAATTATCCAATTTTTTTATGGCCTCATCTTCTCCAATACACCAATTCTGTAATATTTTTTTCCCCCATTTCAATGAGGGTAACAATTTTAACGAATCCAGTGTATATTTAGTATTACTTACTTCTAATATATTATCTAAATTTGGTAAATCGTACAATTTTAAATCAAGCTCTTTAGACAAATATGTTTTTTTATAAAATGGAGTAAAAACTTTATAAGGAGTATTATCGTCTTTTAAATTCTTCCATGGTTCAACCACCAAACTTGCATTATAAGAATTTGCTTTAATACCCTTATCTAACAAAAATTTCTTTATAGTTTTATCTCTATTTATTGACCACTTATCATATAGTCTATTCCAATAAAACCCCTCGGGATTATACTCAGCAACCAATTTTTTAATAATTTCCTTTGGGTCTCCAGCAAAAAAGAGCATATTATGATGTAATTTATTATTCAATATTTTAAGTGACTCATGAAGCCATACTTTACTAGCACCACCAATTAAATGTTCTTTATTACTAACTAAATCTAAGATATAAATAGGCAAAACTGAACAATCAGATGCTGCATGATAAAATCCTGCATTATCAACCAACCTAAGATCTTCCCTAAACCAGAATATGTTAATTTTTTTTTTCATTGTGATACAGTTTTACTTAATGTAAACAAACTCTATATTAAAATACGGTATTGTGAAAATAATAGATTGATTAAAATGAAAAACATTTCCTTCAAAACAACTTGCATAATTTTTTTTACATTAACTCAAATCGTTTATTCAGATAGTTTACCTCCAATTGAAGCTGAATTAGTTCCTCACTGCGGACAAACTCAAGGGGGAGTAGCTACTGCTACTCCAGATGGAATTATATATTATTGTGCACAAAGAATGGCCGATATAGAATATAAATTTCCCGGCGCAGGAAGTTATTTTATTTTACACGAATATGGCCATATTTATCTTCAAAGTGGTAATGAGAGACAAGTAGATTGTTGGACTGCAAATGAATTAGCTGTAAATAAAACTAAAGAAGCCAAAAAAATTCTCGATTCTGCCATGAACTTTTTAAAATTATATAAATTACATGACCCTAAATATGGTGGTACTGGAGAAGATAGAGCCAACCTTATAAATAACTGTTATTTATATGGAGCAGATTATTATAAGAAGTAATTAACTATTTTTTAGCTTTTTCTTAATTTTTCCTGCTAATCTTCCTAACTTTCTAGCTGGATCAGGATCACGTGCAATTTCCCCTGCTCCTTTAGCAATTTTTCGCGCAGTATGAGTTGCTTTTGCTCTCACTCTCGGATCTGAAGCTGCTTTTCTTATAGCAAATTTTAAAATTTGTCTAATCATATTACATACAATTTATTTTTTATTTTAATTTATATAAATTTGACATAAAATTCTAGCAATTTATACTACAATTATTAGGTGTCTATATATTAGATGAAAAGGGAATGAGATATTATTAATTAGTTACCTCAGCTGCCCCCGCAACTGTATATGAAGAGAGTGTTCTAAATACCACTGAATAAAAATTCGGGAAGGTAGAACAATCTAAGACTCATAAGCCAGGAGACCTGCCTAATAAGTGCTGTCCTACTATTGAAAGGGGATGTTCAATAGAGCTTTAGTTATTTAAGTGATGGCGCGAACATGATAGCCATTGCTTTAAGAAATTATCTTTAAGCAATTTTATAATAAATTTTATTTATAGAATATTATTCTATAAGGAGATATGTATTGTTTAAAATAATTTTATACGTAACTTTTATATTTTTTAATTTATCCTATAATTTATTTGGAAATAATTTAGAAGAGATTAACCCCATAGTCGTTACAGGCAACACATTGCCAAAGACGTTAAAAGAAACCGGGTCAGCTATAACAATTATTACTTCTGAAGAAATTAAAGAAAAAAATGTAAATTTTCTTTCACAAATTCTATCTGGTGAACCTGGTTTCCAAGTTTATAATTCAGGAGGGCCTCACACTCTCAGCAGAGCTTTTTTGAGAGGAAATGAAACTGACCACTCACTAGTTTTGATTAATGGAATGAAAATTGTTGATCCTGCGACAGGAAGAGGGTCTGTTGATTTAGAGAGGATTACTTTGCATAGTATTGATCGTATAGAATTATTAAGAGGATCTCAAAGTGCCTTATATGGATCAGAAGCCATAGGCGGAGTAATAAATATAATTCTCAAAAGAGGAACAAAAATTCCATACAATTCAAGTTATATAGAAATTTCTAGCAGACAAGATAAAAAGTTTAATAGTGAGATATCTGGTAATTTTAAAGATTTATATTTTTCTGCTTCTTATCAACATATGGAAGGACCAGGAATTTCTGCTGCAGAAAAATCATTAGGTTATGAGGAAAATGATAGCTACAATATAGATAGCAGTATATTTACATTAGATTATGATATCAATTCTACAACTGAACTTTCACTTATGTCTCGAGTTTATACATCAGAAATTCAAGAAGATGATGCTCCTTTAGGACCAATCTATGATGCCGAAATGCATACTAATTTGCTTGATTGGCAATCCTCCATAAAACTACAGAAGCATTTTCCATTATACACACTCTCTATTTCAACCTCTACTGCTAAAGCAAGACGTTACCAATTGAAAAATGATAGAAAATTTAGATGGTATATAGCAGATTTAAATATAGGAAAAATAAACTTTGACGTTCCTTTAAGCAAATTTGAAAATTTTTCTTTTGGGACAGAAACGGAAAGGTCTCACATGGATACACAGGATGAATGGAATGCTTATGATTTCAGAGTTTCTTCTACTTCTAATTATTTTTCGTATACTAATAATTACTTTAAAAATTTACATATTGATAGCAGTCTAAGAGCAAATAAACATGATACATTTGGAAGTTCTGCAACATATAGAATAGCTGCAAGTTATATATTATTTGATACAGGATTAAGAATTCATTCGAGTTATGGCACAGGATACAGGGCTCCTACCTTAGATGAGCTATATGGTTCGTATGGAAGCACATCTGTAAAGGAAGAGAATAGTAGAAGTCGAGATATAGGAATTGAATATACGAACAGAAATAATAACTTTATTGCTGACATAACGTTTTTTTCAACTCAAATAGACAATTTAATAGGTTACGGTGCGGCACCAGGCTATAAATTTGAAAATCAAGGGAGCGCTCACAATCAAGGAATAGAATTAGCATTAAAATATATAATTGATAATAATTTACGTATAAATTCAAAATATAATTATTTAACTACAAATAATAATGGAAAATCCTTATCTAGGAGAAGAAAGCACTCTGGAAATACATCAATAAATTGGAAACCAGATTTTATTAAAAATATTTCAATCAACACTAGTATAGAGTATCACTCAGGGGCAAGGGATGATGCTTTCACCGGAGGGCATATTTCTGGTTATGCATTAATGCATTCAAACTTAAATTATCAAATTGCTGAAACAAAGTCTTTAAAGCTTAAGATGGAAAACATATTAGATCAAAAATATTCATTAGCCGACACTGCAGGCTCTTATGGCAGGACTCTTAGTTTAGGAATTAGTATTGAATATTAAGATTAAACTTTATATTTTTCAGCATATTCTTGATATAGACTAATAGAAGTTTTGGTAATATCGCCTACCTCGTAATAAGTATTATCAATTTTTATTACTGGTAAAACCTTTCCAAAGTTACCAGTACTAAATACTTCATCAGCATTTAATAATTGGTCTAAAGTTATAGCTTGTTCATTTACTTCAATACCTTTTTGCTGCAACAAAGAAATCACTCTTTTTTTAGTAATTCCATTTAAAAATGTTTTATTCCATTCTGGGGTGAGAATTCTTCCATTTTTTACCATAAAGAGATTAGCACTTCCAAATTCTACTATATTTTCATTCCCATCTCTCATTACTACATTGTCATATCCATTTTTAGAAGCTTCACTTAAAGCAAGAGATGTATTTGCATATAAACTTGATGCTTTAGCTAAAGTTGGAGCCATTTTAGGATGAGGCCTTCTCAAATTGCTTAGCATTGCAGTAAACCCCTTTTTAGAAGGCATTGGAGCTCTAAAAATTGTTAAAACTAAATTAGAACTTTTTTTCTCAGGAATTAGAAAACCTGAGTTACAAAATATACTTGGCCGAATATATAATTCTGCTCCCGTTTCAAACTTTGCTATACCTTTTTTACAGAGTGAAATAAGTTCATCTATTTTTATGGGCACTTCTAAACCCATAACCTTTGCAGAATTAAAAAGCCTTTCACAATGTAAATGTAGATCTGGAACTAGATTATTATATGCTCTAGCTCCATCAAAAATAGTACTTCCGTGCATATAAGACTGACTCATTGCCGACATAATTGGCTTAGATCCATCATGCCAATTGTTATTGAACCAAACTATAGAATCCATTTAACACCTTAATTTTTATCTTACATAAAATTTTACAGGACTTAATCCCTTAATGTTGGCTTCCACACTATCTCCTCTTTTGGGCCAACATGTAGTAGCAATAGAGCCAGTTAAAATTACCTCTCCTTCATGTAATGTTCTTCCTCGCCTAATTAAACTATTGATTAAATACAAAATAGAATTAAGAGGGTGTTGCAAAACATTTTTTCCTTTACCACTTCCAAACACCTCACCTGAAACTATCAAATCTCCTTCTAACTGATCTAATGTCAACAAATCTATAGTCTCTGGTTCTCCTAATACACATCCATGATTCATGGAATTTTGTGCTACTAAATACTCAAAATTAGACTTATCCGCTGAATGCCTATCATCAACTATTTCTAATGCTGCATATACTTCACCTAGAAAGGGTATTATTTCATCCATATTATTAAAGTTTTTAACATCTTTAGGAAAAGTTTTGACTACTCTTATTGCAATTTCAGCTTCTGAGCCTAGATGTAAATAATTATTGAAATTTAAATAGTCATTATTACTATAAATTAAGGACTTCATAATCGCACCTTCAGCTGGAGTGTCAACACCAACTAATTTTTGCATTACTGGATTAGTCAATGCTACTTTCCATCCTCCTATAGAATCAGCTAAATCTAATTTTTTAATTTTTATAAAATCTTCCTGAATTTGATAGGCCTCTTCAGAATCATTTATCTGTATTTGAAAATCATCTTTATATGAGGATAAAGATTTACAGCTATTATATAATTTTTTTGCTTTTTCAAGACTGTTCATATGAAAATTATTCCCATTAAAAATAAAATAAACTATACATAGTTTTCTATGTTTAGTATTTAAATAGTTAGACAAACACAGTAATATCATAAACAAACTTAAGCAAGGAACAAATCATGTCTGATGAAGATATTTATGGAGCAGGAGACGGTCAATCAGGCACTGTATTTAGAGATACAATTATGCTTGCACTTGCTGGTTTTGTATCACTAGTTGTACTATTATTACCTTTTATTAATCCTCCAGCAGAAACTGAATCTACAAAATCAGACCCTCCAGGCAATGTGATTATAGAAGTTTTTTGGCCTGAAGATAGAGATGTAGATGTTGACTTATGGGTTCAAGCTCCAGAGGATATACCTGTAGGTTATTCAAATAGAGGAGGATTATTTTTTAATCTTCTAAGAGATGATTTAGGTATATACAAAGATCCGACACCCATAAATTATGAAGTTGCTTACAGTAGAGGCATAAACCCAGGAGAACACATTGTTAATTTACATTTATACAGGGAAGATTTAGCTGCCTTTCAACCATTTGAAGCACAAGTAGTTGTAACTGTAGTAAATCCTGATACAAAAATTAGACAGCAAATATTAGAATCAAAGGTATTATTAGACGAAATAGGAAAAGAACTTACAATATTTAGATTTGAATTAGATGAGACTGGAAACTTAAACAAGAACACGATAAATAACGAATTTGTCCAACTAAGATCAGGCTCAAAATAAATTATAATTTTGTTATTTTTAATGATAAAATAAAACATGTTTCAAAATACAAAAATATTTTTAATACTATTTATAATAAGTATGTTTTTAGGGTCAAATTCTCATGCTCAATCTACAAAGCTAAGAGATGCTTTTAAAAATTCTAAAACTTCATATCAATCTGGAAACTTAGAAAAAGCCATAAAGTATACAAATGAAGCTATTGCATTATCAGAAATAGATTTTGGCATCAATCATTTTTATACAGCAACTTTAATCGCTAACTTAGGTACATTACAATATGAAAAATCTCTGTTTAAAGATTCGGAAGTATCGTTTTTAAAATCACTTAATATTAGAAAAAAAGTGTTAGATATAGACCATGAAGATATAGCGGAAACTTTAAATTATATTGCATTAAATAATCGTAAATTAAATAAATTTGAGGAAGCACTTAATTATCATAATGAAGCACTCCTAATAATGTCACGTTCTATAGCAAAAACTAACCCTCATGCCATTAACGAGAGAAATAGAAAAGGTGCTTTATATAGAGCAAGTGCGATGCATACTAAAGCTTTAATAGAAATTAAAAATGGTAATATTAACGACGCTATTGGATTACTTAAAACAGCGTCAAGAATTTTTGCTAATTCCTTAGGAAAGGATAAAACTGAATTAATAGAAGCTTATGAAGAATTGTATAAACAAGCAAAAACAATCAATGATTCTGATCTAGTTAATAAAACAAAAAATAGATTAAATAAATTATTAAAGGATATATAAAAATTAATGAAAAATTTGAAGCAAATTGATGTATTTATAGACTTTAAAAGTCCCTACGCATATTTATCTATTGAGCCTACACGGGACTTAGCAAAAAAAGAAAAATTAAATATTAATTGGTTTCCATATGTTTTAGATATTCCTAAATACTTAGGTAGTGCAAAAGTTGATTCGAATAAAAATATCCTAGAAAGCAATCGAAATGACCATAACTGGAGAAGAGTAAAATATTCTTACATGGATTGTAGACGTTATGCCAACACTAGAAATATTACAATTTTAGGAACGCAAAAAATATGGGATACCCGCTTAATTTCAATTTTAATGCTTTGGATTAAAAATAACTATATCGACAAATTAAATGAATTTATTGATTTTACCTATAAATTTTTTTGGAAAAGGGAATTAAATATAGAAGATGAAAGTGTTCTATTAAATATATTAAAAGAAATAAAAATTGATAGTAAAAAATTTATAATATGGAAAAATGATTATGGTGACAGAGAATTAGATATCATTATGGATGAAGCACATAAAAAAGGGATTTTTGGCGTACCTAGCTATATATTCCAGGATGAGCTTTTTTGGGGAAGAGAACAATTACCGATGATACAGGCAAGAATTTCTGGAAATTATAAAAAAATATTATAACTTTATACATCAAAAGGATTTTCAATATCTGGATTATTTTTTTGCAATTCTATAAATTTATCTCTTAGCTTTTTTTCAAAAATATAATCAGGTTTTTCTCCAAAAAATACTGCTCTAGTTAATTCTATAAAAGAGTCATTGAATTTATTTAGTTCAAATAAAGTTTTGGACAAAACCATTCTTGTTTTACCCCATCTTCCATGAAATTTTAGAGATCTTTTTAAAATATATTCGGCTTGTAAATAATTTTTACTTTCAAAATATTCAATACCCCTATCTGTTAATAACCGAGCTACTGGATCTATTTCATGTCTTGCATGATGTCTTTTATAAATTCTAGAAATCCTTTTCAATAATATTTCATTTGTAAGAATTGAATCAGGATTGAAATTATAATTTCTCATTAGTTTTATAATTGCTTTACTTTCTTTGCTAACATCAAATTTATTTGCACCTTTATAGAGCATAAAATCAAATGGTTTTTGCGTATGCCAAGCACCAAACAAGTGTCCAAGTTCATGTGCTATTATTATACTGCCTTTCTTATGATCTAAATTATTCAAATTTGAAACAATAGCTATATTTGAAAATGTACCTGCTATTCCAAGCCCCTTTATATTATTTCCTGCAATAACTAAACCTATATTAGCTTCAGAATCTTTAATAATTTTTTTTATCTCTTTTTTGTGAAATGAATATAATTCAGAAATATTATCAATTCGCTTATTTTGATTAAAATTATTAACATTTTTAATATTCCATTTAATTTTAAATTGCTGATGATAAAAATCATTAATATAATTGAAATTAGAACTTAACAACTCTCTTAGATTAAATTCAGAAAATAAACTATTATCAAAAATAATAGTTATATCTATATTTCTATCCTTAAGACAATCATATGAAAAGCATCCTTTCTCATCTGATTTTGCAATAGAAATTAATAACAAAATCATAAAAAGATTATAGATAAAAATTTTCTTAATTAAATATTTCATAATAATAAATAAATATAGATATTTTTAACAATTATGGTATAGAAATTGAATGATTATTTATTATTTATACTTATAAAAGTGTAAATTATTTACAGGAGTTAATGTATGGGATTAAAATATTTACTTTTACTAAGGTTTGGGTTGGTTAATTTAGTAGCCTTTGCCCTTTTAGGTGCCGCTTGGGCTCAAGGACTTGTTGCAAAGGTTATAAATGCCGATGTTACAAATATGGTAGTACTAATATGTGCTGTCTTTATTACAGGTTTAATTTTAGCTGGCTATCGCTTATGGAAAGTAAGCCAACAATTAAATGCAGCATATAATTTTAATCCAAAAGAAAAATCTAGAGCTGCAGATTTTTTAAAACAAACAAAAGGTAAAGATGCTCCAAGCAGAGCAAACATTACTCAAGCACTAAAACTTAAATTATTTTCACGAATAGTGCATATAAGATATATTGCTAACTCATTAACAGTTCTAGGACTTATTGGAACAGTATTAGGATTCATAATTGCATTATCAGGAGTTGATCCAGATGTTGCATCAAATCCAAGCTCTATAAGTCCAATGGTTGCTCAACTTATAGAAGGGATGTCAGTAGCTTTATATACAACCTTAGTGGGCGCTATATTAAGTGTATGGTTAGGGTTAATATATCAAATGTTAGCCACAGGCACATCTAATTTAGTTTCGAAAATTATTGAACTGTCTGAAAGTTAAGTAAAATTATGGATGACCCATTTGAATCATTAATGAATGAGGAAGACGACGTTACCAGTGCAGATACTGTTTTTCGTGACATGACAATGTTAGCACTATCTGGATTTGTAATTATAGTATTATTACTTTTACCTTGGTTAAATATTGAAGCGCAAGATGAAGCAACTAAAGAACCTGCAGGAAGTGTAATAGTAGAAGTTTTTTGGCCGGATGATAGAAATGTAGATGTAGATCTATGGGTTAAATCTCCTGATGATGCAGCCGTTGGTTATTCAAATATGGCAGGATATTATTTTAATTTACTTAGAGATGATAGAGGCAATCAATTTGACACCACTCCTATAAACTATGAAATAAGTTATACCCGAGGAATTGCTGCAGGGGAATATCAAGCAAATCTTCACTTATACGCAACTGATAATGGTCCCCCAGTTAATGCGCAAGTTATAATTAGTGTGGTAGAACCAGACCAAAAAGCTAGAACTGCAATAATAAAAAAAAATGTAGTATTAAAAAAATATAATCAAGAAATAACCGTGGCTAGATGGACTCTAAATAATCAAGGAACATTGAAACCAAATAGTGTTCACAGTTTGAAAAAAAGTTTAATTAGAAGGTAAAAATAATGGATATACTAAATATATTTTATATAGTACTTTTAGCATTAACTGTGTTACTTATCTCAATTACAATATGGTCAAGACGTCCATTTAGATGGAGAATAAGTGGTTTTTTTATCGGTGCAACTTTAATATCTCTATTATTTATATCCATATTAGAGTTGTTGAGTAGACCTAAACCTGCTCACCTTGAACTATTTTATAAAGATATTCCGGAAGTTGTATTATTACATGCTTCTTGGGAAGAAGAAGTTGCATTATATATATTAGTTGAGATTCCTGGAGTAGAAGAACCAAGGCTTTATATTCTTCCTTGGAGTAGAGAAGATGCAGAGCAATTTGAACAAGCTATGCAAGAAGGAGAAGATAATAATGAAGAAGTGAGAATTGGCAATCCATTTTTTAATACTGATGAAGAAGATAGGGAAAGATTAGTTTATACAAGTCCTGCTAAACCAATGCCACAAAAAGGAAGAGAACAATTGCCGGTAACTAATTTTGATCCTGATGCAGAACAACCCGCTTATGGAGAAGAAGAAAATAATTAGGTATTTTTAAAACTTGTCCAAAACTTTAAAATTACCTATCGAAATACTGTTTTGAGAACCATAATTTGAAAATATTTCAATTCGAAAATATCTACCCCGCATACCCTCAAAAGAAATAATTTTATTTTGTCCGTTTTGTGGTAATAAAACTCTTTCTATTTCCACCCAACCTCCCATATGAGGGAATGGATCTGCAGTAGATATTCGAACTTCACGAGCCCAACTAGATTTTTCATCATTATTTGCACTTTTAATTATTATTGCTTCAAATCTTTTATTTTCGGGAAATGCATAAGTCAAAACTTGTGGAAAAGAGATGTCAGAAGTTGACCAATAGGAACTTTCATCATCATCAATTAAATTTTCAGCTTTATTAATGCTATCTTCACTAGTCCAATGCACTACTTTTCCGCCATGTAAATTAGATATAAGGTCTTTAGATATACTGTTATAAGCGTTTAAGAAATTTATAGATATTACAATGAATGTAATATTAATCAGGCGATACATAATTGATACCGTAAGAAGCATAAATATCTTGAATTTTTTTATTATCAAGCATTTTTTGTAACAAATTATTAAATATTTTTACTGTATTTTCATCTGCACCTCTCATTAATATTCCAACATTTAGAGATACTTCTCTTGTAAAATCAAAATCATTTAAATATGATAATTTAGTTTCTGGGTTATTCTTTAAAAACCACCAGTACTGAGGAGATGAGATAAAACCTGCGTCAACTTCTCCATCAGCTACTCCTTGTATCAATGTCTCTTCTGTTTCAAATTTAGTTCTATGTCGTATCTTATATTTCTGCATTAACATATGAGACCATGTACCACGCATAACTCCCATATTTAATTCTTTAATCGCAGATAAAGTATTATTACCATTTATTGTTTCTTGTCTTCCAACTAAATAAGTTTCGTACTTAATTATTGGAATAGATGCTTGAGGTGGTAACTTACTCTTTTTACTATCACTAGCTCGTGTAAGCGGTCTTGCACCTTCTATATCACGCTTATTTTCATCGTCATCTTTTCTTGCTACAGCTTCCATCATTAAATCACAGCCTGCTTTTCTCGCATGAAAGCGATACCTCAACCATATAACTTCTAACTCAACATTTAATTCTTTAGCAAGTTCAGTCGCAAGTTCAATTTGAATACCACTTCTTTCACCACTCTTAGAAGAAAATGGCATCCTTTCAGATAAAGCACAGACTTTAAGAGTACCGGTACTATTTATAGTATCAATTGTTCTAGCATTTACTGTACTTACACTTATAATTACAGATAAAAATATAAATGTAACTAATAATTTCATTAGAGTTCCTTTAATATATTTTGAATTAAATCTTTAGCTTGTCCATGATATTTTTTACTATTCATAACTTGATCCATATTAGATAAATCATTACCCACTACTACAACCCCTACCATTCCAGTAGATAAATGCGGAGTACATTTATAAGTATATATTCCAGGAACTGAAAAATTATATCCTGCACTTTTATGCATTTTTGATTTAAACTTTAAATTGTTTGGAGCTTCCATAAATTCGACATTATGTCCTTTTGTTGTTGCTTTCCATAAAACTCTCCCACCCACATCTACTTTTGATAACATCGGATCATACCTGTAACGAGATCCATCTGGACCAACATTTAACATCTGAACCACATCATCTGCAGCAGCAATTTGATACTCTGTTAAATCATTCACTATCTCATGATGAACAGACAACATATTTGAATCACATATATCTTCTTGTTTTATTATAAAACCTCTAGCAGCAAAACTTTTATTTAAAACAGCTAAAGCACCTAAACTAATTACTGAAGTGGTTAAAGCCTTAACTATATTTCTTCTTTTAATCATTCTAAACTCCAACGTATCTGAAATTTTATATATTAATTTAAATTACATTTCAATTAAACAAAAAAAAGGCGGAAGAAATTCCTTCCGCCTTAATTTTTTACTTAACTTAACAGATTTACTTCGCAGTAAACGCAATCATAGCAGCACCTGCTGGGAAATCAGCAACTTCTGGCCATAATGCAGGATATAGACCCATAACTAATGAACCTAAACCTGATGGAACAGCTACATACTGAGTACCATTAGCACTATATGAAATTGGTCCGCCACGGAAACCTGATCCAGCATTAAATGACCAAAGAACGTCACCGTTATTTGCATCAAATGCTCGGAAAGTACCGTCGATACCACCTTGGAATACTAAATCTCCTGCAGTAGCTAAAACACTACCCATTGGAGGATATTTATATGTATATGCCCAAGTTCTATCACCTGAAACAGGATCTCTAGCATCTAATCTACCATGAGCCTTTTTACCATTTGGTAAATGAGCTGCTACTAAGTCAGCACCGAAGAATAATTGAGCTATTGGCTCAGTTACAGGATCTTCTTTTCTAACTGTAGTAATCTGACAAGCCTCATTTGCAGAATTGTACCATAGGCCTGTTCTAGGACTATATGCACCTGAATTCCAGCTTCTTCCGCCAGCAATCCATGGACATGATAGCATATCTTGGTTTTCAGCCATATTTGGTGGATTACGACCAATTAGCTCACCCGTTTTAGGATTAATACCTTCAACCCAGTTATAATTTTCATTCATTGGCCAAACATTTTCTATTTGTCCATCACCACGATTATAAACGAATACAAAACCTGATTTATTTTGGTGAACAACTAACTGTTTATTATCTCTATCAAGTAACCAAAACTCACCCATTGTACTATCAAAATCCCAGTCATCATGAGGAATTTCTTGGTGATACCATTTGATTTTACCTGTGTCAGGATCCATAGCTATCACAGATGATGTATATAAATTATCACCTGGACGAGCTCCACCTGTAGGACTACCAGTTGATGGATCTGCACCCCAGTCATAGTCTGGTGCAGGATTGGAAGTTCCTATGAAATATGTATTAGTAGAAGCATCATAAGTACCTGGCATCCAGCTACCACCTCCACCATATTTTCCAGAATCTCCACCCCATGAAGCTGGATCATCTTTAATTGTATTAAATGTCCATTGAACTTCACCAGTTTTAGGGTCCATTCCAAATACTTTTCCTTGGATAGGATATTCACCTGCAGTTTGCCCCATAACAAGTGTGTTACCAGCCATTACTGGAGGTGATGTAAAGTTACAAGCACAAGTAGTAGTATCAACTAATTGAACTGACCAAACTTCTTTACCTGTTTTTTGATCTAAAGCAATTGCACGACCATCAAGTGTACCTATATTTACATTACCATTAGATACATTTACACCACGTGAATATGGAGTAAAGAACAATTCATCCACAATAGGATCTAAATCTGGATAGTAGTGCCAAATTTCTCTTCCTGTTGCTGCATCTAGAGCAAAAGTACGATTATATGAACCTGAATAGTACATTACTCCATCTATAACTAAAGGAGTAGCTTCTAAACCTTGCTCAATTGCACCAGGTTGGTGAATCCATGCAACATTTAAATCTCCAATGTTACCTTTGTTAATTTGATCTAAATTAGCATAACGTGTCGCATCAGCATTTCCGTGATACCAATCCCAATCATTTGCCATACTTTGGAATGAGAATGCAAGCACTACAAATCCCAAAATCGTTTTAATAAAAAGAGTCATAAACTCTCCTCCCTATATTGTTAATAATCATTTAGGAAACGTCTTAAATTACAATTCAAATATGATATTATAAGTAAAAACTATTCCCATTATTTAATTTAACTATATTTTTATAAATATCCATAGTAAAATTTTTTATTTTTAATATATTTTTAATATAATAAATTTTGAATACAAAAAAGGAAGCCAATTTGTTAAATAAAATATTTAAAAAATTTATATTTTGTAAAATATTTTTTATATTTGTTATTATAAATAACGCTTCAAATAGCCAAGAAATAAGGGATTTAGAAAAAAGTATAAATGAATTAACTGCTGAGGCTAATCAAGGCAATGTAGACGCTCAATATTCTCTTGGCCGAATAGCATTAGAAAACAAAAATCCTCCTGATCATTCTGGAGCAGCATATTGGTTTAGGATCGCAGCAGAATCGAATCACATAGAATCGCAAGAAATACTTGGTGCTCTATTATTTTCTGGACTTGGAGTTCCTCCAAATCCAAAAGAAGCATACATTTGGTGGAAGAAGGCAGCATTATCTGGAAGTGTCAAGGCGCAAGCAAGTCTAGGAGTACTTTATGCATTAGGTTCAGGCGTAGAGAAGAGCTCTATACATGCATATAAATGGCTAACTATAGCAGCTTTTTTTGGAAACAAAAATGCACAAGTTCAAAGAGACGAATCAGTAGCTTTGCAGATGACAGCTGATGAAATAAGAACAGCTCAACAACTAGTAGAAGAAACTATTAAGAACATAAAAAAATAATTATCTAAATATTACTACTTGAACAATGTTCATAAACACCTTCTGGGACTTCATTAATATCTATAGTGGTTAGCTGCTGACTTATTCTGTAGGAATTTATTTTATTTAAAATTTCAGAGATTCTATTATATTGATCTAATTGCTTGTATAAATTAATAAGAGAAAATGATTGTAATAAGTATTGATCATTGTATTTAATATCATTATCTTCAAGTACCTTTAAAGAATTTAAAATATTTTTTTCAGCTAAATCAAATTTTCCTAATGCCTTATAAAGTTCTCCATAATTATGTAAAGCTGAAGAATAATCTAAAATAAAAATACCTTTATTTTTATTCCAAATATTTAAAGATTTTTCTATATAATTTAGTGCATTATTATAATTACATTGTTTTTTCATTACTACAGCCAAATTGTTGTATAACCTAGCCAATTTAATAGAATCACTATTTTCAATCTCCAAACTAATATTTAACAAATTCATATAAAGTTTTTCAGCTTCAATATATTTTCCTGTATTAGAAAAAATTGAAGCCAGATTAGACATTGCCGTTAAAAATATTGAGTTATCATTGCTATATTCTTTTGATATAGCCATAGATCTAACTAAATTTTTTTCTGCCACATCTAATAAACCTATTTTTATTTGAACTGTAGATAAATTGTTTAAAGTTCTTGCTAATAACATTTTATAACGTTCGCCTAAACTTTCATAAACTTTTAAAGACTTTACATACAAATCTATAGATTTCTCATATTCATCATTAGTCTCATAGGCTCTAGCCAAATTATTATATGATTGAGCTACATAACGATGATTTCCTCCATAAATTTCCAATCTAATTCTTAGTGATTTTTCTAATAAATTTTTCGAACTTTCTATTCTTAAAGTTTCTGAATGCAATAAACCTAAATTATTTAAAGTTGCTGATAATTCTGCCTTTAAATCTTGGCTTTCAGCTTCTTTAATAGCTTCTAAATAATATTTCTCAGAAGAAACGTAATCTCCTAATTTATAATATTCCATACCTTTTTTGTTTTTATCTAACCAAACAGAATTATTATTCGCAAAAGAACTAGATGAAAAAAATATAATAAATAAAATTAATATTATTTCTTTAAACATTTTTTTGGCTATTCCATGTGTCTAATACTTCATGAGGATCTTCATCAGTCAGGTTAGAAATATTTTTAGGAGAAGTTAATTCAATTACATAACCATTAGGATCTCTAAAATATATAGACTCAATAAAACCATGATCTGAAATTCCTCTAGTTTCTATACCCAAGCTTTTTCCCTTATGAAAATATTTTTGTAAACTAGTTTTATCAACTTCCAAAGCAATATGTAAATCAAAGTCATGCCACTTTTTATATTTAAAAGAATCTCCCAGAATCTCAAAAAATGCTAAATACGAATTATCATTCATAGAGTAAAAAGTGTGGAGTGCATTTATATTTCTACCTGTAAAAGTATTACTGATATTAAAAGCCTTAACTAATTTAAGATTAAGAAAATCTTCATAAAATTTTCTAGTCTCTTCAGAATCTATACATCTGTAGGCATTATGATGTAGCTTTTTTATTACACTCATTATTTCATTCCTTACTTTTTTATACATCACTTAAATCAATTTAGATTATTATTTTAATAAAATTTAATGTTTCTAATTTGATATAATTATTGCCATATAACAAATAACTTCATTATAAAAAATTCTAAAGTTATCGTATATTTAAAAAAATAATTACACTAAGTAATGTATATAAATTATAAATATATACTATATATTGACATTTGCATTAAAATATTTCAAAGTGTGTCCAGTGACTTAATAAACAAGGGGAGTTTTAAATGTCATTAATTAATACAATAAAGGGAGCGGTTGGTGGCTTAACTGATCTAGCTCTGGCGCTATTAGCATTAGCAATAGCTGTTCAACTATTAGTTGGATCAACCAACATGTCATTCTTCGGAAATGTTGTTTCCAATATTCAGAACTTAGTATCTGGATTAGGTAATGGCGGATTAGCAGGTTTAATTGCGGTCGGCATTATACTATGGCTTTTCGGAAGAAAATAATAAGATTTTAAATTTTTAAATAATTATAATTTAAAAATAAATTGTTCTTATTTTATATTCGTTCCATCTTAGTTTATATAATAAGGTGGAACGCAATATAAGGAAAAAAATATGGAAAACAATCTAAAAAAATATACTACTTCAATTGCAACTATAAATTCTTTTATTTGGAAAATTACAGAATTAGGCTTAGCAATAGCTTCAGCAGGTTTAGTTCTTTATTTCTTATTAGGTGAAAAATCTGGAGTTTTTCCTACCTCAGTAGCTAATAATTTTTCTTACATTGCAAATTCTTTGGGACTAGAAGGCATATCTACGATTTTAGCTGCTGCAGTATTTCTATTAATTTTTAAAAGATTAATGGATAAAAAATAATTTTCTTGTTTATTGACATAAACTAAAAGTAAGTTTAGTTATTTCATACAATTTTAATTGGAATTAGTTATGAAAGTATTAAAATCATTAAAGAGTGCAAAATTACGTGACAAAGATTGCAAAGTTATAAAGAGACACGGTAAAACATTAGTTATTAATAAAAAGAATCCTAGACTTAAAGCCCGCCAAGGCTAAGTAATTAGTATTGCTCTAAAATCATTTACATTTGTATTTGTTGGACCAGATATAATTAAATCATCTAATTTTTGAAAAAAAGAATAAGCATCATTTTCTGATAGAAATTTATTAGGACTTAATCCTAGATTATAGGCTCTTTTAATAGTATCGGGAAAAATAACTGCTCCTGCATTATTTTCACTTCCGTCAATTCCGTCTGTGTCACATGCTATTGCATAGACATTACTAGCAGATTTTAAATGAACTGCTAAAGACAATAAAAATTGAGAATTTCTTCCTCCTCTACCATTTTTATTATTTACAGTTACAGTAGTTTCTCCTCCAGATAATATACATAGTGGTTTTTTATTCGGTTGATTAAATTTTAGAACTTGATTTACTATAGAACTATGCACTATACCAACATCATCTGCATTTCCTTCTATACAGTCACTTAATATCAAAGTATTAAAACCAGAACTTTTAGCCACTTTTGCTGCCGCAGTTAAAGCATCTTGAGGTCTTGCAACCAAAATATATTCGCTTTTTCTAAATATTTTATTATTTTTATTTGGTGTTTCACAATTATCATTATTAATAACTTTGCTAATTTTATCATTAATTTTTATATTGTATTTTTTTAAAACATTAATAGCGTCATATCTTGTTGTTTCATCTGGGTAAGTAGGACCGGAACCAATAACATCAAAATAATCTCCTGGAACATCACTAATTGCAAGAGTAAGGACCTTAGCAGGATAAGCATATTTTATAATTTGCCCTCCTTTTACCAAAGATAAATGTTTTCTGACTGCATTAATTTCAGAAATACTTGCCCCACTATTTAATAATTGATTAGTTATGTTTTGCTTATCTTTTAAAAGCAGTCCTTTTCTAGGGCTTATTAAAAGTGAAGAAGCACCTCCCGAAAGCAAAAAAATTAACAAATCTTCCTCTGTTAATTTTTCTATAATTTTTATTATTTCTTTAGTTGCAAAAATCCCATTTTTATCAGGTATAGGATGCGATGCTTCAATAACTTTAATGTTATTACATTTACTGGAGTGTCCGTATCGTGTTAAAACAAGTCCTTCTAGAGCACCATAGCCTTTTTTTTCCCAAGCTATTTCATAGTGCTTAGCCATTTCAGATGCTCCTTTCCCTACTCCAATTATTACAGTCCTACCTTTAGGTTTTTTTTTGGGAATATATTTATGCATTAAAAATGAAGGGTGGCACGATGTCACAGATTCATTAAACAAATTCGTTAATAACTTTTTATAATATTTTTTATTCAATAGACTATATTTCCCTTCTACTTGTATATAATATATAATAACTACCTCAAACAAGATTAAAATATACATGAGAAAAAATAATTATATATTTATAAAGAAAGTTAATTATAAAGTCCCTTTATTATTTTGTTGTGATCATGCATCAAATCTAATCCCACCTGATTATAAAAATTTGGGTTTAAATAAAAACATCTTAAATAAACATGTAGCTATTGATATAGGAGCAAAACATCTAACTAAAGAATTATCAAAAAAGTTTTATACCAACTATATAATTGCAAAATATTCTCGTCTTTTCATAGATTTAAATAGGGACCCTAAGCATAAAAACTTAATACCAACAAAAAGTGATGGAATATCTATTAAAAAAAATAAAAATTTATCAAAAAAAGAATTAATAAAAAGAATTAAATTTTATCATGAATCCTATCATAAAAAATTATCTTCGGTATTAAAAGAAATGGATAAAAAATTTAATTGCAAAACAACGCTAATTTGCATTCATAGTTTCACACCTGCTCTTAAAAATTGCAAAAACAGACCATGGGACATAGGACTTTTATATAGAGATGATAAAAGAATTTATACTCCTATGATGAAACATTTAAAAAATATTAAAAATCTTAAAGTAGGTTCTAATCTTCCTTATAGTGGCTATGATGATGTTAATTATACTATGGCATTACATGGAGAAAAACAAAATAGACCATTTATATCTATAGAAATAAAAAATGACCTATTTGAAAAAAAAAATAAAAAAAGATTAAAATATATTACAGATAGTATTACATTAAGTATATATAAGAGCCAAATATCTCTAAAAAGCTCATATGCTATGAATATGAAAAAAATAAATATAATTGGAATTTAAATGAAAAATGAAATTAAAGAAAAAATAGAAGCTGCTACTTTTAGAAGATTACTTAAACACTTTGAAGAAAACCCTAATGTACAGAACATAGACTTAATGGAGCTAGCAGGTTTTTGCAGGAACTGCATATCAAAATGGTACTTAGAAGAAGCAGAAAATAATGGATCTAAAATAAATTATGACGAAGCAAAAGAAATAATTTATAAAATGCCTTATAAAGACTGGAAAAATAAATATCAGAAAGAACAATCTAAAGATAGAATAGAAAAACTAAGTGATAAGTTTCACAACCATTAATTATAATTTATGATACAATTTATACCAATCTATGAATTTTGGAACACCTTCTTTTATGCTGGTAGTAGGTAAAAAATTAAAATCATTTTTTATGTCTGATATATCAGCATACGTTTTTATCACATCGCCAGGTTGAATCGGTTTAAATTTTTTAATTGCTTTAATATTCAAATAATTTTCAATAACCGATATGAAACTTAATAAATTCTCAGGTTTATTATTACCTATATTATAGACTTTAGATAATTTTAAACCTTCCTTATTAATTGAATCTAAAACGCTAATAGTTCCCGCAACAATATCGTCTATATAAGTAAAATCTCTCTCCATATTTCCGTTATTGTAAACATCTATTGGCTCTTTATTGATAATTTTTTTAGTGAATATCCAAGTTGCCATATCTGGCCTGCCCCATGGACCATATACTGTAAAAAACCTTAATCCTATAGTATTCAAATCATATAAGTGATGATAAGTGTAAGATATCAATTCATCAGCTCTCTTTGTAGCTGCATATAAAGAAACGGGATTGTCAACCCTATCTTTTACAGAAAATGGAACTTTAGTATTTCCTCCATAAACAGAAGATGAAGAAGCATAAACTATATTTTTAACATTATAGTTCCTGCAACATTCTAAAATATTTGTATGACCAACAATGTTTGTATTAATATACTCCATAGGTGCTTCTAAAGAATATCTGACACCTGCTTGCGCTGCTAAATGACATACTTTATTAAAAGTATATTTTTTATAAATGTTTTCAACTGAAACAATATTTGAAATATCGACGTTATGAAAAGTAAAATTATCAAAATTTTCTAAAACTTTAAGTCTATTTTTTTTTAAATTAACGTCATAATAATCTGAAAAATTATCTATTCCAATTATCTGTTCCCCTCTTTCTAAGAGTACTCTGGCTACATGTGAGCCAATAAAACCTGCAATCCCAGTGACTAAAATGGACAAAATCTATCTCCCAAATATGCATGAATTTTATAACATAAAACCTAAAAAAAAATTAGTTTAATATTTTTTATAATAGTCTATAATAAATTCGTTTAAATGTAATTTAGTTATAAAGCATATCTGTATTGCATAAAAAATACTTTAATTGAATGACAATTTAGAAGATAATTTAGTATGGAATTAAAAAATAAAGTCACATTAGAAGATAAATATACGCTAGATAAAGGAAGAGTATATGTTACTGGAACACAAGCTCTAGTAAGACTTCCTATGATTCAAAGGCAAATTGATAAGAAAAATAATTTAGATACATCTGCATTTATATCTGGTTATAGAGGTTCTCCTCTTGGAATGTATGATAAGGCGCTTTGGACTGCACAAAAGTTTCTTAAAAATAATGAAATAGATTTTAGCTCAGGTTTAAATGAAGATCTTGCTGCCACAGCGGTATGGGGAAGTCAACAACCTGGATTAATTTCTAAAACTAAAAAAGATGGTATTTTTGGAATTTGGTATGGTAAGGGACCTGGCGTTGACAGATCTGGTGACGCATTTAAGCACGCTAATTCTGCAGGAACTTCCCCAAATGGCGGTGTAGTTGCTCTATTAGGAGATGATCATACCGCAAAATCATCTACTCTTGCTCACCAGAGTGAATATGCAATGGTTGATGCTCAAATTCCAATATTTAATCCTTCAAACGTACAAGAACTATTAGATTTTGGTCTACTAGCAATAGCTTTATCTAGATATGCTGGCGTATGGACATCTATGAAATGTGTCACAGCCACTATGGATAGTTCAGCATCTGTTAATGTGGATATTGATAGAATTAAATTAAATACACCTGACTTTGAAATGCCTGAAGAAGGGGTTCATATAAGGTGGCCAGATGATGTACTAGGACAAGAACTAAGACTTACAAATATAAAAATTCCTGCTATAAAGGCTTTTGTTAAGGCAAATAGTATTAATAAAATTATATGGAATAAAGGTAATAAAAAAATTGGAATTATTTCAACTGGAAAAGCTTATGCAGAAGTTAGGCAAGCCTTATCTGATCTATCTATAGACGAGAAATATGCAGAAAAGTTAGGTATACATTTACTTAAAGTTGGCATGCCATGGCCTTTGGAAGAATCAATCATAGAAGATTTTAGTAAAGATTTTGAAGAGCTAATTGTATTTGAAGAAAAAAGACCTTTACTTGAAGATCAAATAAAAAAAATAATGTTTAATAATCCCAATAGACCGAAGCATATTATAGGAAAATTAGACGAAAACTACAATGAGCTGATACCTGCTACAGGCGAATTAATGCCAGATTTCGTTTCAGAAGTGATCGCAGAAAGAATAGTTAAAAAAAATAAAGATGATAATATATCAGAAAAACTTATATTTATTAAACAGAAAGATCCGGACACTGCAATTATTAAGGGTATAGCGAATCGAACTCCTTATTTTTGTTCAGGATGCCCACATAATACTTCAACAAAACTTCCTGAAGGTAGTAAAGCTATGGCTGGCATAGGTTGTCACTTTATGGCAGCATGGATGGATAGAAGTACAGATTTATTTACTCATATGGGAGCAGAAGGTGCAAACTGGATAGGAATGTCTCCTTATGTAGAAGACAAACATATATTTCAAAATATTGGAGATGGAACTTATAACCACTCGGGCATTTTAGCTATTAGGGCTGCTGTTTCAGCAAAAGTTAACATAACCTATAAGATATTATTTAATGACGCTACCGCTATGACAGGCGGTCAACCAGCAGAAGGAACTCCAACTCCAGAAAAAATTTCTCACCAACTATTTGGTGAAGGAATAAAAAGAATTGCAATTGTAACTGATGAGCCTGAAAAATATGGTATCTCATCAAATTTTGCGGAAGGTACTACGATAAATCATAGAAGAGATATTGATTTGGTTCAAAAAGAACTAAGAAATTGGCCTGGTGTAAGTGTAATGATATACGATCAAACCTGTGCAACTGAAAAGAGGAGAAGAAGAAAAAGAGGGTTAATGGAAGACCCTGATAAAAGAAGCTTTATCAATGATTTAGTATGCGAAGGATGTGGAGACTGCTCAAAAACCTCTAATTGCATTTCAATTGAACCTTTTGAAACTAAATTAGGCCGAAAAAGAAAAGTGAATCAATCAACTTGTAATAAAGATTTCACTTGCCAAGAGGGTTTTTGTCCATCTTTTGTTACAGTAGAAGGAGCTACTCCAAAAAAACGAGAATCTAATAAAAAGACAGATCTTCCAGATGACATATTTAAAAAATTACCTACTCCAAAAGAAATTAATTTAGATAAACCATTTGATATAATTGTAACAGGTATTGGTGGTACTGGAGTTGTAACTATAGGTGCATTAATAGGTATGGCTTCTCATATTGAAAATAAAGGTGTTAGTGTATTAGATCAGGTAGGTGTTGCTCAAAAAGGTGGAGCAGTACTAAGCCATATAAGAGTAGCTTCATCTCCAGAAAACATCCACTCAGTAAAAGTAGGAAAAATGGGAGCAGACTTAGTACTAGGATGTGACATGGTAGTTGTCACTACAAGTCCAGTTCGAGAATTAATGAATTTAAAAGATACTTACTCTATAATAAACGATCACGAAACTCCGGTTGCCGGTTTTGTTTTAGATCCAGATCATTCGTTTGGCGGAAAAAGAATAAGACAAATCATAGAAAAATCCTCAAAGGAAACAGACTTTATTAATTCTATAAAATTGGCTACAGCTATGTTTGGCGACTCTATAGCATCTAACATGTTTATAACAGGATACGCTCTTCAAAAAGGATTTATACCTGTAAAACCTGAAAGTATGGAAGAAGCAATAAGATTGAATAATATAGCAGTTGAAATGAATCTTTCTGCATTTCGTTGGGGAAGAATGGCTGCATATGATATGGAATTTGTTGAGAAAGAAGCTCTTCCTTATCTAACTAATATAGAAATTGATTATGATCAGTATAATTTAGAAAATATTGTAAACGATAGAATAAATATTTTAACAAATTACCAAAACAAAGAATATGCTAAAAAATACAAGGATATAGTTGATAAAGTTATAAGTATTGAAAAAAATATTGGTGATAAGAACCAAGAATTTTCTAAGTCTGTTGCAAAATACTTATTTAAGTTAATGGCCTATAAAGACGAATATGAGGTAGCGAGATTATATAGTGATGGACAGTTTAAAGAGAAGCTAAATAGCGCCTTTGATGGAAATTTAAAAATAAAATTTCATTTAGCACCGCCCTTATTGTCTCCTAGAGATATTAATACAGGAAAACCTAGAAAAATTACTCTAGGCTCGTGGATGCTTCCTGTTTTTTCAATAATATCTAAATTTAAATTTTTAAGAGGTTCTATAATTGATCCTTTTGGAAAAACTAAAGAGAGAAAAATGGAAAGATACTTAATTAAACAGTATATAAATGACTTAGATAAAATTTTAGATAAAGTTAATAAACATAATTTATCTCTAGCAATACAAATAGCTTCTATTCCAGAAATGATTAGAGGTTTTGGACATGTTAAAGAAAACAATATTAATAATGCGCAACAAAATAGAGAAGAGCTTTTAGAAAGATGGAACTCCAAGGAAAAAATTAATATTGAGTCTGTTGCAGCGGAATAAATCAAATCTATTAAAATAATTAATTCGTACATATAGGTTAGTTAGTGAGGCTATTTTTATTATGAGCGAAAACAGATCCACCTTATCAGGTAAAGTCAAACGATATGCTAAAGTTAGTAGTAAATTAACTACTGTATCAGCAAGAATTGCTGGTAAAAAGTTAATAGGAAAACAAGATGATACTAAAGACGCAGAACTATTATTAAATGCTTTAGGCGGGCTTAAAGGACCGCTTATGAAAGTGGCTCAATTGCTATCTACAGTTCCTGATTTATTACCAAAAGAATATGCGGATAAACTTCAACAACTTCAGTCTGACGCTCCTTCTATGGGAACATTTTTTGTAAAAAGACGCATGAGAAGTGAATTAGGAATAAATTGGCAAAAAAAATTTGATTATTTCAATAATGAAGCTTCTAAAGCAGCCTCATTAGGACAAGTTCACAAGGCTAAATCTGGTAATATAGACTTAGCTTGTAAATTACAATACCCCAATATGATGTCAACTGTAGACGCAGACCTTAAACAGTTAAAATTAATGTTTTCGCTCTATGGCACTTGGGATAAAACAATTAAAACTAATGAAATTTATACTGAATTATCTCAAAGACTTAAAGAAGAACTAGATTATAAGAGAGAATTAAAAAACATGTTATTGTATGGGGAAATTTTAAAAAATGAAAATTTTATTAATGTCCCAAAACCAATAAAAAAATTATCTACTGATAGACTACTAAGCATGACATGGCTTGAAGGAACCCCATTAATGGCATGGAAAGAATCCAACCAAGAGATTAGAAATCACATTGCAAAAATTCTGTTTAATGCATGGTATATTCCATTTTACAAATATGGTATTATACATGGGGATCCACATCCTGGAAATTATCAAATTTGTAATTCCTCTAAAAAAAAACCAAGTTTAAATTTATTAGATTTTGGTTGTATTAGAATTTTTCCATCCTCCTTTGTTGGTGGAGTAATAGATTTATATAAAGCTATACGAGATAATAACGAAGAACTAGCTATTAAAGCTTATAGAGCATGGGGCTTTAAGAATTTAAATAAAGAGATTATAGATATATTACATATTTGGGCCACCTACATATATGGACCGTTAATTGATAATAAAAAAAGGTTTATACAGGATAATGATACTACTAAAAATGGTAAAGAAATAGCTTCTGGAGTCTATAAAGAATTAAAAAAATTAGGAGGGATTGCTCCTCCTAAAGAATTTGTGATGATTGATAGAGCAGCAGTAGGTTTGGGCTCAGTATTTATGCACTTAAATGCTAAGTTGAATTGGCATAAAATACTAGAAGAAATGATAAGTGATTTTGATGAAAAAGTTTTAAGTAATCGGCAAAAATCAATTTTAGAAAAAGTTAAAATTAAAAATTATAATTAGTTTTATTTATAAAATTATTTGCTTTTTTTGATGCTAATTCAATTAAATCCATTTGTGCTAATCTCGACTTTTTTAAAGTTAAAAAAGAATGGTCACCTCCTGCTAAAAATACTATTTGCACTTTTTTATGTAATTCATATTTTATAACTTCTGATCTATTACCCATTTTATCTCTATCTCCTTGAATAATTAATATCTGAGGGCCTTCCTCACTTAAAGGTTCACACCTGACTTTATAAGGTTTTTTAAGTGAATGAAAAGGATACCCAAATACTATTACTCCTCTAACATTTATTATATTAGATACATGGCAAGCAACCCTACCTCCCATAGATTTTCCTCCAATCCATATATATTTATCTTTATATTTATCTTTTATAAAATTTATTATTGAAATAAAATATTCTATTAATTTTTCTAATTTTTCTGGAAATAACTTTATACCCTGTCTTCTTTTTTGCATATAAGAAAACTCAAATCTAATAACCAATAAATTATCTGATGCCATATTAAGTGCTAATGCATTCATAAAATTTGAATCCATTGGACTACCTGCTCCATGTGCCAAGATAAATATATGTTTAGCTTCTGTAGAACCGTTAAAAAGTATATTATACATATAACATATTTATTATTAATGAATTGGAATATCAAATTAATATGAGTGAAAATTTTATTAATTGGGTTTTTGTAATAGTTACAGCATTTATTTCATGGCATGGCCTTACTTATAGAAATAAAGAAGGAGAAAAAGACTTTGTGAGACTATTATTTGGATGTATTGCACTATTATTCTTTTGTAGAGTTTTTATCGTAGATATATTAAAGATAATTTAATTATCGTTCATAATTATATTGTTGTTCATCAATATTAGGAATACTTAATACCCTTTCACTTATAGGTAGGCTTAATTGTTTTTCCAAATAATTTGCTCTGTCAATTATTGTAGCTGGAGTTTCTCTAACATCATATAATAATCTATCAAGCCAGTGCATACCCTTAGATAAATCTGTATCTAATTTATATGCCAATTTATAATTTGCAATGGCAAGTTCATATTTTTTTTGCCTATCATATAAAACGCCCAAGTTTGCATAAGCGGGACCAAAATTAGGATCAATATTTATCGCTTTTATAAAGAATTGTTCAGCTTCTTTATAAAAACTTAATTCCATATAAGCCCTTGCTACCCCTTCTAAAAAATAGACATCATTATTATTGTAATTTAAAGAAGAAAGATATTCTTGAAGTGCCAATTCATAATCTCTATCTTTAAAGGCATTATTAGCTTTAAGGTAATGTTTAACTTCAGGAGGTCTTTTTACAAAATGATCATAAACTAACCAAATTGAAAATAAAATAAACAATATTATACTAATTTTTACTAAAATATTATATACTGGATCTTCTTTTCTATAAAATTGCTTCAATTATTAACCCAACTAAAAGATCTTAAAGTTAAAAAGACAAGAAAATATAAAAAGCACTATTATGGTTATAAACCGAGACCTAATTAACTGCCCTTTCAACTGTGTTTCTGACAAATTAGAATTAATTTTTCTTGATAATCGTCTAACGCTTAACACATAAATCATTTTATTTACTGGAGTATATAATAATAATACCAAAACAATAACACTTACTATATAAAAATAATTTATTGACATAACCTATAAAATTAAGGGGATATTAGTATATAATATCCCCATAATTACCTATAATCATTTATTATCGCCTATATCATCTGTTAAGGCTTCAAAAGATTTGTTAGGAGGAGTTGACATTTCCATTTTATAAGCCAACATCCACATCATATATACTCCTAATAACCAGAAAAGTATCTGCCAAGCCCATATAGATGGAATACCAAATACCCATGTATTTGGATCTAAAGGACTTCCAAAAATCCAATTTCCTATCACTGCTCCAGGTCCAATACCAAAGAAGAACCACAATAAGGTAATTATAACTGCTGTAGGTATCAAACGTCTTTTTTCACTTGATAATGAAGCATGGTCTCTAAGAAAATTATGAAATTTCATTTTATGGTTAGTATCCTCTTCCGTCTGAGTGAAGTAGGATACAATTATTGCAATACCTAAATTAAAAATTATTCCCCATCCAGCAGAATGAATAGTTAGTGGCCATCTTCCCCAAGCTGTAATACCAAACCAATCAGTTCCCATTTTTTCAGTTAATGTAACTGCTATAAGACCCGCAACTAAACCTAATGTCACTCCTGCTCTGGTAAGAAACGGCCACCAACAAACTGCAATTAGCGAGGGCCACATCTGGAAACCATAAGCTACTGCAAGTCCTCCTAGGAGAACTAAGGCATCACTAGATACCGTTGCAACTAGTAATGCTGCTAATACTATAATCCCAACACCAGTACGTCCTAAAATTTTTTGAATATTGTGATTTGCATTTGGCATAATAAACCTCTTCACAATATCTCTAGTTAACATACCACCAGCAGTAGACATATACGCAGCACCTGTTGATTGCATAGCTGCCAAAGCACATACAGATAAAATACCTACTAACCAAGGAGCTGCATCAGCCATTAAATATATTAATTGTGGCACTAACATACCCTGTTTACCGGTAGTCTCCATGATATCTTGGCCATTAAGCCCGCTACCCATAACATTATTCACTAATTCTGGGTGTGCATTTAACATCGCTAAATCTGCACCTAAAAAATGAGCTCCTATACCTTGAACAGCTGTGAAACCCATTAATATTAAACCAATTCCAAAAGCAGAAGCCCATACTTGTTGCGGTGCAAAAGGCTCTACACTTTTGTTTGAAAAGGACCACATAGTAAAAGCAGGAGCAGATTGAATACCCATAAGTGCAAACATATAAGTTAATACCATTATTCCAGTCCAAGCACCTCCTATAGCTTGAGTTCCACTTTTTACATATTGTATAACTCCAGGTATAGCTATGTAGTGACTATAACCATCCGGAGTTAATTTTTCATCTATTTGAGATAAGGCTGCAATACCATCTATTAATGCACCAAAACCACCTATATTAACTAATGCTATAACCCCAATAACCATTATACCACCTGCTAATAATATACACTGCATGGTATCTACATAGGCTACTGCTCTAAGACCACCAGTAGCAACATATATAAATACGACTGCAGATAATAGCCACATACCTACTTCTACACCTAATAAACCATCTGTTAAAACATTAAATAAAAATCCTGAAGCTCTTAATTGAATTCCTAAATATGGTACAGAAAAAACCAAAGCTACAAGCACTACTAAAACACGAATAAAATCTGATCTAAAATAATCAGACAGCATTTCGCCGGGAGTAACGAATCCAAACCTTTTTCCTATCATCCATTGTCTTTTTAGAAACATTACTCCTGTAAAAGGAATTGTTATTGCATAAAAAGATGCGTAAGCATATGGAAAACCATCCCTATAAATTAAACCTGGATGCCCCATAAAGGTCCAACCTGAAAAAGAAGTTGCCGTGGCCGCTAAAATAAAGACCCAAATGGAAATACCTCTTCCTGCTAAAAAATAATCACTGGCTGTTTTAGCCTGAAAATGACCTTTGACTCCCCAGTAAACGCAGTATGCCCAATATAATACAACAAAAACTAATAGCCAGATTACCTTAGCATCCATCTTGTTCCTCCCTTTAATAATTCGTAACAATGAGCTAACATTAAATTTATAAATAATGCAAACAATCTTTTAAAAATATATAAAAAACATATATGGTGGGCCCGGTAGGATTCGAACCTACGACCCAACCGTTATGAGCGGTTTGCTCTAACCAACTGAGCTACGGGCCCCTATATTATTTATCGTCTAAAAAACTTTTTAACTTTCTAGACCTTGAAGGATGCTTTAGTTTACGTAATGCTTTTGCTTCTATTTGTCTAATTCTTTCTCTAGTAACTGAAAATTGCTGGCCTACTTCTTCCAAAGTATGATCCGTATTCATTCCAATACCAAATCTCATTCTTAATACTCTTTCCTCCCTAGGAGTTAAAGAAGCCAATATTTGTGTTGTTTGTTCTCTTAAATTTTCATGAATAGCTGCATCTAAAGGAATAACTGCATTTTGATCATGAATAAAATCACCTAAATGACTATCCTCCTCATCTCCAACAGGCGTTTCAAGACTAATTGGCTCTTTTGCAATTTTCATCACTTTTCTAACTTTATCTAACGGCATACCTAATTTTTCGGCTAATTCTTCAGGTGTTGCTTCCCTTCCAATTTCATGTAATATCTGTCTGGAAGTTCTAACCAACTTATTTATTGTCTCTATCATGTGAACAGGTATACGAATAGTCCTAGCTTGATCAGCTATAGATCTTGTGATAGCTTGTCTAATCCACCATGTCGCATAAGTAGAAAATTTATAACCTCTCCTATATTCAAACTTATCAACTGCTTTCATTAATCCAATATTTCCCTCTTGAATTAAATCTAAAAACTGTAACCCTCTATTAGTATATTTTTTTGCAATAGAAATAACTAATCGCAAATTAGCTTCAATCATTTCTTTTTTTGCATGCTCTGCTTCTCTTTCTCCTCTTTCTACAGCCTTAACTAACATTTTAAATTCACGGACTCCTAAAGAACAATATTCAACTATTTCTTTAATTTCAGTTAAAATTTCTTTCAATTTATTTTTTTCTGTTTTGATAAAATTCACCCAGTTTTTTTCTTTATTTAAAGAAAGTTTTCTCAACAAACTTTTTTCAATTTCATGTCCACTATATTTTTCTAAAAAATTTTCCCTTTTAATTTTATACTTTGCGGCAAGTCTAAGTAAACTTCCTTCCAAATATGATAGTCTTTTATTTTTTCCATAAATTTCGTCTATTAACTCTTCAACTCTTCTGTTATCAAGTCTTAAACCAGTCATTAATTCAGAAACTTCTCTTTGATACTTTTTAAAACGCGTAATATCAGAACTTTTCATAGCTGAACCTGATACTTGACATTCGATAGATTTCTTCCAATATTTATTCATCAAATTTGAGTGCTTAGCTAGTTTATTAAAAGATAAAATAACTTGAGGACCTAGCAATTGTTCTAGAGTTGAAATTGAAGGCATACCATCACTAGTTTCTTCATTTTCAAAATCAGTATTTTCCTCCTCTGTATTATCAATATCTTCTTCACCAACCTTCTGGTCTTTAACCTTTGAAGCATCATCTTTAACTTGTAAAGTTGAGGCAACCTTAGCAGTAGCTAAAGGATTATTTACTGTTGCTCCATCTGGTCCAGAGCCATAAGTAGCTTCTAAATCAATAACATCTCTGAAGTTTAAGTTTTCTTTTTTAAGCTCACTAGTCCAAATAGAGATGCTTTTTAGCGTTAAAGGGTTTCTACTTATACCTCTAAACATTAAGTCCCTACCTGCCTCTATTCTCTTAGCAATAGCTATTTCTCCTTCTCGTGAAAGTAATTCTACATTACCCATTTCTCTTAAGTACATTCTAACTGGATCATCTGTCCTACCTAATTCTGAGTCGGAGGAACTGTTCTTAGCTTCCATATCCTCAGAAGCTTGTGCTGTAGAATTATCTTCTTGTTCTGTAGTATCATCATCATTATCAACTAGACTAATTCCCATATCAGATATAATTGTTTGCATATCTTCTATACGCTCTGAAGAAAATTTTTCAGGTGATAAAACTTTAGCCAACTCATCATAAGTTAGATAACCTTTTTCTTTTCCTTTAGAGATAAGTTTTTTTACAGCAACTTCACTTATATCTGAACTCTGTTCCTCTGATGAAGAATTTGATCGATTTTCGTTAGTTTCTTTTTTTTTCTTTGCCATATTATATTTCTATTTTTTTTAAATCATTAAATTATAATTATTATTTATAAAGCCTTACTATAATTTTTTTTATACCATTTGAGCTGAATAGCAGCTGCTTCTCTCCAATTCTTAATTACCAATACATCATCATTATTTTTTTTAACATATGGAGGTATAAAATTTTTATTTATCCAATTTATATTATTAAAATATTTATCATAAATATCTGAATATTTAACATTTTTTTTAAATTTTTCAATATCTTCTTCACTAAGTGGTCCATTTTTTGCATAAATATTAACGATACCTAACCTGATATAATCTAATTCTTTATTTACTATAGGTAAAACTGAAAAATCTTCATCTAATTCATTTAAAATATGAGGATTATTTAAAATAGATTCTATTAAGTTTATTTCTCTCTTATTAGTATTTAAATTTTTCTTAGCTCTATCCACAATAATTCTATCAATATTATATGAATTATAATTATTTTTATTATTTTTTACAAAATTCCTTTTTAAGATAAATTTATTAAAGTAATCATAATAAGAATTTTTATATTCCTGTTTTACTGTCTTATCAATTATACTAGATATTTTTTTTTCAATATCTCTTTTAAAACCAGCACGTCTTTCTGGTGTATCCAGCAAAATATTTTTAGTTTCAGATTGCCAAAAAAAATCAAACATAGATATTGGATTCTTTATTTTTTGTTCCAACAAATCTTTCTTACCATCAGATATTAAATTATCTGGATCTTTACCCTCTGGAAGAAATGTGAATTTAAGGGACTTTCCTGGTTTTAAAATTGGAATTGCTATATTTAATGTTCTTACTGCAGACTTATATCCTGCATTATCTCCATCCATACAAACTATTGGCTCATCGCAATATTTCCACATGATTAATAACTGGTCTTCTGAGAGTGAAGTTCCTAAAGGCGCAACAGCTCCATACATACCTACATGATACATAGATATTACATCTATGTAACCTTCAACTAAAATTATGGGTAATTTATGTTTTCTGACAAATTTTTTGGCTCTATGCATATTGTATAAAGTTTTTCTTTTTTTAAATAATAAAGAATCAGAAGAATTTATATATTTTGGGTTTTCTCCATTCATAGATCTTCCACCAAAGGCAATTAAATTTCCATTATGGTCGTGAATAGGAAACATTAGTCTTCCTCTAAAAAAGTCATACGTAGTATTTTTTCTTTCATTCATTCTTATAAGGCTAGAATTTATTAAATTTTTCTCTTTATATTTATTTTGTTTTAAAAAATTTAATAAATTATTATATGACTTCTTAGCATATCCTATCTCAAAATATGCATAAGCTTTATCTGAAATATTTCTTTTTTGGAGATATTTGATAGCATCAGCTCCTTCCTGATCATTTAATTTGCTAATGAAATGGTCTTTTGAATACTTTAATATATCTTTTATTTCATCTAAATCCTTCGTAATTTTAGGATTATAATTTTTAAAATCAGAATAATTCACACCTATTTCTTTAGCTAAAATTTCTATAGCCTCTTTAAAATCAACAGAATGTATATGCATTGCAAAACTAATTGCATCTCCATGTGCTGAACAGCCAAAACAATGATAAAACCCTTTACTATCACTTACTGTAAAAGAAGGTGTTTTTTCATTGTGAAAAGGGCATAAACCTAAATAATCAGTGCCTTTTTTATTTAATTTTACTTTTTTTCCAATGTAATCTGATAAAACTATCTTATCACGAATTAAATCTACAAGGTTACTAGATGATTTCATTCTATTAAGAATTATCCTTCTAATTTATTTCTTAAAATTTGACTAACTTCGGCAAAATCACACCTGCCAGAATATTTTTTTTTAATTACAGAAATAACTTTACCCAAGTCTCTCAAAGAATCAGCACCTACTTCTTTGATAGTTTCCTCTATTATTGAAAGCAACTCTTTATCACTTAATTTAGAAGGCATGAACTTTTTAATTATTAAGATTTCCTTTTCTTCATTTTCAGCTAATTCTTCACGATTCGCTTTTTTATATATTTTTGAAGTCTCTAATCTTTGTTTAACCATTTTAGCCAAAATTTCTAATATTTCAGAATCAGCTATTTCACCATCTCCTCCCTTGCTACGGGAATTTAAATCTCTGTCTTTTATAGCTGTAATAATTAATCTTAAAGTAGATACTTTAACAGCATCTTTATCTTTCATAGCTTTTTGAAGCTCAATTTTAAAAGTGTTTCTCAGCATATTTTCAATCTACAATATATTAATTATATTATATTAATAGCAAAAATAAATAATTAAAAATTTATTATTGTTTTTATTTTAACTTTTCTTGACCTCAAACATTGATTTAGATATTGTGAATTTCCAGAAGTTATAAATTAATAAAACTAAATATTTACTAACTATACTGGAAATACCTTTTAGATGAATCTTAAACTTACGCCCTCATTAAACAAGTTCACATCTAAACATAATGCCATATTAATTTTAGAAAACGGAAAAATTTATAAAGGTTTAGGCCTTGGAAAAAAAGGCAAAACTATTGGTGAATTGTGCTTTAACACTTCTATGACAGGGTATCAAGAAATAATTACTGACCTTTCTTATGCTGATCAAATAATTAATTTTACTTTTCCTCACATTGGAATTACCGGAACAAATGATACAGATAACGAATCATTAGAACCTGCGGCAAAAGGAGTAATAATAAAAAACACTCTAACATCACCATCAAATTTTAGATCTCAAATAAGCCTTAATGATTGGTTAATTAAAAACAAATTAATTGGTATTCAAGGTATTGATACACGGTCTATTACCAATTTAATAAGAACTAATGGATATTTAAACGCAATGATAATAAACGGAGTTTCTAACGATATTGAAATTTCTAAAAACTTAAAAGAATTAAAATTATGGGAAGGCCTTAAAGGAAAAGATTTAGCCTCCAAAGTTAGCTGTAAAGTAGCCTATAAATGGAAAGACAAAAGTTTTTATAATAAAGATTATTATCAAATAAAAATGAATAATTTAAAAAAACACTCAAAGAAAAGTATTGTAGTTATAGATTATGGAGTAAAGCAAAATATCCTAAGATTATTAACTGATAGGAATTTTGATATTACCGTAGTTCCTGCTAATTCAACATTTGAAGAAATCATGAAACATAAACCTAAAGGAATATTTTTATCAAATGGTCCTGGAGACCCTATGGCAACAAGTAAAATTTCTAACCCTGTGCTAAAAAGACTATTTAAAACAAATTTGCCAATATATGGAATATGCCTAGGCCATCAACTTTTAGCAATAGCATTGGGAGCAAAAACAGAAAAAATGCTTAATGGTCATAGAGGTGGAAATCAACCAGTACAATCAACAAAAAATAATAAAGTAGAAATAACAAGTCAAAACCATGGATTTGTTGTTAAAAAAAATAATCTTCCAAAAAATATTGAAATAACATATTCGTCTTTATTTGACGGAGTTATAGAAGGAATAAAAGTAAAAAACAAACCTATTGTATCTGTTCAATATCATCCTGAAGCTTCACCTGGTCCTCAAGATACATATAGTTTTTTTGACTCATTTTATTTATCAGTAAATTCCCAAAAAAGTAAAATTAATGCCAAAACGTAAAGACATAAAATCTATATTAATTATTGGGGCTGGACCTATAGTAATAGGACAAGCTTGTGAATTTGACTATTCTGGCTCGCAAGCATGCAAAATATTAAGAGAAGAAGGTTATAGAATTATTCTGGTTAACTCAAATCCAGCTACTATTATGACGGACCCAGATTTTGCGGATGCTACATATATAGAACCAATTACTCCAAATATTGTTGAAAAAATCATCTTGAAAGAGAAGCCAAATGCTTTGCTTCCTACTATGGGCGGACAAACTGCTTTAAACACTGCAATGACTTTAGCTGAAAATGGTTTCCTAAAAAAACATAATGTAGAACTGATTGGAGCTTCCCTTGAAGCTATAAAAAAAGCTGAAGATAGAGATTTATTCAAATCAGCAATGAAAAAAATTGGTCTTTCTACACCAAAAGGTATTTTAGCTATCAATAAAGAAGAAGCATATGGGGCTCTAAAAGAGATTGGATTGCCTCTTATAATAAGACCTTCTTTCACATTAGGAGGAACTGGTGGTGGAATAGCGTATAATAATGATGAATTTGAGAAAATTGTTACTAATGGTCTAAACGCCTCTCCAGTAAATTCTATACTTATTGAAGAGTCAATTGTTGGCTGGAAAGAATATGAAATGGAAGTTGTCAGAGATAAAGCTGATAACGTAATTATAATATGTTCCATTGAAAACTTAGACCCTATGGGAGTTCACACCGGAGATTCAATTACTATAGCACCTGCTATGACACTAACTGATAAAGAATATCAAATGATGAGAAATGCATCTATAGCAATTTTAAGAGAAATTGGGGTAGAAACAGGA